>JAGAHK010000320.1 GCA_017627115.1 Bacillota bacterium
ATTTGAAGTTATTTTGAGGTCATTCTATCTCGTCAAGCCCGAGTTTGTCGATCTCGTCTATTATCTCTGTCCTGCGTTCGTGAAACATAAGTATCTTATCATGCCTGTGATATTCGGGACAGCCGAAAGCCGAAATATATTTTGCCGTCATCCCGTTTGCCGCAAGCTCGGTCACAAGAATGAGCATTTCCCTGCCCGACTCGCCAAATGCCGCTTCACAGAAGTCAAACATATTTTTAAAATGTTCTCTTGTAAGCCTGACTTCTTCCTTAAAAGCGGAAATATCGGCATTAAAGCTTTCCCTTACCGTATCAAATCCTGTATCAAAGCCCGTATCAAATGTATTTTTTGAATTTTCTGCCGCTGCAAGATATTTTTTAAGTATGCTTATCTGCATTGTAAAAACTTCGTCATTCTCGGCGGATATACTGTTTGCGGCTTTAAGCTTTTCAAATTTTTTCTCTGTCTCCGAAAGCATATCGGAAAGTTCGGTTTTTATATCTCCGCCGTTTTCTTTGAAAGCTTTGAGTTTTTCCATAACGGCAGTATACACGTTTTCGGTTCGCAGAAGTTTTTTTGCATCATTGCCTACAGCTTCAAGCAAAAGCCCCAAAAGTGAATATCTTTCGTCAAAACTCGCTTGTGCCGCGCGTTTTTTTACCTCGTCCGAGGCATTTCCCGAAAGGATTTCATTTATTTTATAATCGCTTTTATACTTTTTGTAAAGCTCGTAATAAGCGGCAAAGTCCTCCGCTATCTGCTTATTCTGAAGATATTGAGATATAAGGCAGCCGTCCGCATCCATACCGCAGCGCTCATAGACCGAAAGCATCCTGCTCATATCATCCCAGCCTCTTGCCGTCACAAAACTTTTGCCGTTTACCGTAGTTTCTATTCTATAAAAATTCTGCGGCTTTATCTCAAGGTAAGTCAAGACGGCAGAGTGTATGCCTGCCGAATAAGCGTATTCTTTCCACGCATCAAAACTCGGCTCCACATCTATGCGCTTCAGCCTGTCCCATGTAACTATATCAAACTCGCGGACCGAATTATTATACTCAACGGGGTTTCCCGCGGTAACAACTATCCAGCCCTCGGGTATCTTGTGTCCTCCAAAAACTTTGTATTGTAAAAATTGCAGCATAACAGGCGTTAAGGTCTCGGAAACACAGTTTATCTCATCAAGAAAGAGTATGCCGTTTTCAACTCCCGAATTTGTCATCGTTTCATAAACGGCAGCGATTATTTCACTCATTGTATACTCGGAAACATCATATTCCCTGCCGAAATAGTTTTTATGCTTTATTATCGGCAGTCCAAGTGCGCTCTGCCTTGTATGGTGCGTCATCGAATAAGATAAAAGCCCAATTCCAAGCTCCGAAGCTACCTGCGACATTATCTCCGTTTTGCCTATACCCGGAGGTCCCATAAGAAAAAGCGGTCTCTGCTTATACTGCGGTATAAGGTATCTGCCGTATTCATCCTTTGCAAGATAGGCTTTTACCGACTCCGCTATCTGTTTTTTTGCATTTTTTATATCCATATGCAAGCTCCTTACAGTCTGAACTTTTCATCAAGCCTTTTATCGGCACTGTCACCGAAAAAATTATGCTTGCAGCGTAAAAGCAGGGTCTGTATCTCGGTTTTTTCCATATCTACCGCATAATTTATGCCGTCCGAAACATCACTTTGGGTGAGTATACCGAAAGAAAACAGTTTTTCAAGCTGTTCGGCATTTCCCTCGTCGATAGCATAAAACAATGCGGTTTTAGCATTACTCTCAAGATACTCCGTATAAGCGCCGCCGTCTTCATAAAAACACAAGGCGGCAGGGATCTTATAGTCATTTTCCATAAGCTTATCAAACGAAAAAGCATTGGGGTCTGCCGCAAAATCAAACAAGAGCCTGCCGTTTATGTCTGCATTTGAGACCATATCGGTCTTAAGCTTTACGGAAAACTCTCTGCCGCCGCAGCAAAGCACAAGCCTTGTCCCCCTGCAAAAAGCATTTTCGCCTATTTCTTTTTTGCCGTTAAAATGTATTTTTACGGTAAGTTCCCTGCAATGCCCGAAAGCCGAACGCCCTATCGAAGTTACGGACTCGGGTATATCCGCAAAACGCAGTTCCCTGCACCACTCAAACGCATTTGCGCCTATATTTGAAACACCCGACGGTATTTTCATCTCGCGTAAAGTATCACAGCCCGAAAAAGCACCGCCGCAGATAAAAGCAATTTCATCGGGCAATTCCACAACTGAGTCCGAACCCCTGTATTTAAGCAGATATTTTTCGGACTGCACCGCAAAGTCGCCCTGCATTTCATTTAAAACGGGTGTGTCAAAAAACACATCACTGCCCATAAATTCAAGCTTTTTTGGCAGAATAATTTTTTCAAGGCTGTGACAACCCGAAAAAGCGCGGTTGTCAATGCTTTTGATGCTGTCAGGCAGAACGGCTTCTTCAAGCGCCTCGCAGGACTCGAAAGCATACTCGCATATATGTTTTATATTATCGGAAAACACAACTTTTTTCAAGCCTTTTTTATAAGAAAAAGCCCTTTCACCAATAATATTTACATTTTCCGGTATAATAGCCGTTTCACCGTCACTGTTGAAATGTATAAGTATACCGTCTCCGAGTATTATAAAAGGATGGTCTGATGTATTGACAAGTGCGGTATTTATAAATGCACTGCTGCCGATATATTCCACACTTTTCGGTATATCAATGTTTCTTAGCGCACGGCAGGTATCAAAAGCGTGCCTGCCTATGCTTTTCACTCCATCGGGCAGTGAAATACCGTCAAGCAGACGGCAGGCTTCAAAAGCATACTCGTCTACCTCTTCAAGACTTTCGGGCAAAGTCACGCTTTTAAGCGCAAGACAGCCGTAAAAAGTTCTTTGTTTTATTATTTTTATCCCATTCGGGATAATTACGGTCTCAAGGCTTATACAGTTTGAAAAAGCCGAACTGCCTATACTTTCCATATTATGCGGCAAAGATACTGTTTTGAGCATATCACACTCTCTGAAAGCCGCATTGCCGATCTTGACAACATTTTCGGGAATTTCCACACTTTCAAGGCTGCCGCACTCCCAGCAGGCAAAACGCGCTATTTCTTCAAGTGTTGAGGGCAGAACTATCTCTTTAAGCCGTATACAGTTCCAGAAAGCATACTGCTCTATCTTTTTTACACCCTCGGGTATTATTATTTTTTTTACGTTTTCGCTGCCTGTAAAAGAATATTCGCCTATTATCTCAATACCCTGCGGAACAGTCACCGTTTCCGTGCCGTCATCTTCATATCTGCGCAAAATATTGTTTTCTGTTTCAAATGCCATTTTACCTCCGCCTTAAAAAAAGGTCACTGCATTATATCTTCATCTTCAAGTATCAGTTTTATTGCCCACGGCGGAATATTGGGTGGTTCTGCCGCGGAATAATCGCTACGCAGAAAAGCAAGCGCAGTTTCATAAACGGGTTTTTTAGCGGGAAACTCGCCGAAACCGTCGGTAAAATAGATCAGCCCTTTAAGGTTTGAAAACTCCTTCTGTTCCACAAGTTTATCAACATAGTCGAAAACAGGTCTGAAGTCCGTACCTCCAAGCCCCTTTAACTCCATATTTTTGATATAGTTTTCAAGCTCGTTTCGACAGGTTATCTTTACCTTTTCCCTTATTTCCGTATCGCACTGTATGATATGGATGTTTACTTTATCAAAAAAGCTTTTTTCATTATTGAGAATATCATAAGTCTTCTCTACAAACCGCTGCACAAGCATACCGCTGACAGAGCCCGAAGTGTCGATAGCCACAACAAAATCGCGCACACGCTTCACTTCTTTATATTCGAGCGGTTCGATAAGCGCTACATTGTCATACAGCGACATACCGTAGCAGTAGTAATTTGTATCAAAGCTTTCGTCATCAAGCTTCATTACCTCGCCCATAACGGCAAATTTTTTCAGAAACTCCGCATAATCATAGTGTTCTCTGTCAACTTCCTCCAGCGCCTGCACAAGGTTTTCACTTTGTTTGCCTGCATTTTTCGCAAAGAGACCGAGTTCTGTCTGTATCTGTTTTGCAATACTGCGCCACATATTTTCGAGCTGTTTAAGATTATCGGGCTTGTGTTCATCCGATCTTGAATTATCGCGTGAAACAAGCTCATTGGCAAGGTCGTTTTCTTCTATATTATCTTCTTTATTGTTTTCGGCATTGTTTTTGCCGCTGTCGGGCTGAACTCCGCCGTCTTTCTCTTGTTCCTCATGCTCCCTGTTTTCATCATTGTCCTTTTGCTGCCCAAGCCCGAGATTTCTGAATTTTTCTTCGGGTTCATATTCGCGTTCCTGCGCCTTATACCATATCTTATGGTCATCTGTACGAAAAATATCCGCATATTCTTTCACTTTTTCATCGGGTAGTTCCTTAAAATACGAATACAGCCTTTCGGCAGTAAGAGGACGCATTTTGGTGTGCATAAGATCTATTATTTTACTTTTTTCAAGTTTATTTTCGCTGTCATAAAACCCCGTTTCGTAAATAAGGCTCTCCACAGCTATATCGCAGGCTGCATCCCAGCGCAGGCTGTCAAGACCGCCGCCGATGAACCAATGCCTGAAAACACAGTGCATCACGGCATGCAGATAGTCATGCGCAGGCAGTTTATCCCCTGCTTTATAGCGTTTGAGCAAATGAACGGGTGAGTAATAAAAACGCCTTCCGTCTGTCATATATGTACCTTTATAGGGCACAGCAGGCAGAGCGGTCACCGCCTTTACCATAAAACGCAGATTCAGAAAAATGGAACCGCCTGTTATTTCAAGTATTTTTGCCGCAAGCTCCTCGGCTTTTTTGCTTTGCGGAGCTTGTTTTTCAGGCAGTTCACGCTTATTTATTCGGTCTTTATCCATTAAATACCGCCTCCGCGTATTGTCAAAAAGCGGCGCGGCCTTTTTACGACTGCGCCGCTGTAAAATCCGTTCTGTTCCGCTTTATACCGCAGTCTTTTTCAGAGTTTCGTTGATCTCGTCAACAAGTCTCGAAATTTCCACAATAGACTTCTGGATAAGGCTTGAACTTGCATTTGTTGTGTTAACATTGTCATCAAGCGCACTGAACGCACCGATAGTTGTCTCAAGAATACTTACAAGCTGTTTTACGGTATCTTCATCCATAGTATCGTTCTGGTTGCAGAATGCAACGATATTTTTAAGAAGATCGTTAACGACTGCGGCTCTCTCGCTGGTAGCTGTTGTTGAACCGTCGATAGTATTCATATTTTCCGTGATCTCGCCAACATCGTTTTTGAGCTTATTCGAAAGGCTCAGGCACTCTGCGGTGATCTCCGCAAGTCTTTCATGCTGTTCGGCAAGTTCGCTGTGACGTGCGATAAGCACCGTCTTTGCATGTACAATACAGTTGCTGGGCGTATTGAGACCCCTGTAGATAGCAATTGCCATTTCGCGGCATGATCTATATCCGCAGGCATGGCAGTTGAATGTTCTGTCAGCCACGGTATGCTTGCCCATTTTTTCATAGATGGGGTCAAGCTGTCTTTCCGAGGGAATGGGCGTAGGCGTAACGGGGCGGTAATTTCTCTTGAAATCATCAAGATTAAGTTCCTCGTCAAACTTTCTGAAAAGTCTGTCCTCGCCTTTGCCGAAAAGACCTGTTTTACGTCTCTTTTTAGCTTCTTTTTCGACTTCGCGCATAGTTGCCATAACATCGAATACAGTCTGGTTCGTTCCCGAAGCGGGACCTACATTACAGCCAAACTCGCACGAAAGAACATCAAACACCTCGGGATGCTTGAACTCGGGCATTTCCGCATACATATCAAGCTCGGGATAAACCTTGTGAACGCCCTCGGAAGTTGTGATATTGATATCGGGGTCGTGAAGCCAAATATTGTCGCGAAGTCCGCCCGGACGCGGATATACCGCACCCACCTGACCCTGCTGATCGTCAAACTTGTATTCATAGTCGTCAATGGCGTTGCTGGGTATTCTTATATTGTTCTTTTCAAAATACTCATTAAGCTTTTTGAAAGTAACATTGTAGTCAACAAGACCCGTTTCCATAAATTCGGTCTTTTTTGCTATACAAGGGCTCAAAACCGCAATCGGATTGGTCTTTAACAGATAGTTTTTGATATATGTTGCCGCACAGGAGATAGGGCTGTGGATAGGTGACAGATTGTTAAGCAGCTTCGGCTGATATATCTCTATGTATTTAACGATAGCCGCACAGGGCTGTGTTATAACATTTCCTACCGTCTTGTTCTCAATAGCTCTTACATGAGCCCATGTACAGATATCCGCGCCGAAAGACACATCATATATCATACAGCCTTGCTTTCTGAACCAATCAAGTATGCCCTTCCACGTTGTCGGGAAAACCGTCTTTATGGCAGGTGTTGCAAGGATGATAAGCTTGTCGCGCTTCATGCGGTTAACAGCCATTTCCGTATCATCTATAAAATCTCTTGCGCCGTGGTTGCATGAACGCACACACTCACCGCAGGTTATACATCTGTCGGGATTAACAGTAGTTACAAAGCGGCCGTCATCAAGCTGTTTTGTTATATTTGCTTCCGGTGCGGGGCAGTTTCTGACACAAGCATTACACCCAACACATTTATCGGAATTTACAACAATTATTTCTTTCATTTGGTACTTCTCCTTCAATAATTCACATAAAAAATATACATAAACAATTCAAATTAATTTTATAATATCTCGCCCGAAAAAAGTTTTATTTTTTAAGCGCATCAGCCTGTTTCTGAAGTGCCGAAAGGTCTATGCCGCCCTTTACGGCAGGCTTTTTGCTGCCTATGGAGTCCGCCTGCTTTTGAAGCGCCGAAAGGTCTATGCCGCCGCTTTTCTTATTATTTCCTCCAATCGAGTCCGCCATTTTCTGGAGTTGGTCAAGACCGTTGTTTTTCTTCTTTTCGGGTGCCGACTGTTTTTCCTGCACAGGTTCGCTGCGCTGCGGCTTTGGCGTTGCTTTGGGTTCCGGGGGAAGCTTGGGTGAAAAATTCTTTGCCTGCTGGAATTTGGGCACACCGCCGCTTTTAAGCGTATTGTCGGTAGATTTAAGAAGATCCTCCGCCTTAGCGATCTCGTCAAGACCGCTCTTGCTGAAGTTTTCAAGCACGCTCTTGATATTTGCGATCTCGTTATGGAACTGATCTATATGCTCTACCAAAGCAGCCTTCATATTATTTGTTGCAACATTCATCTGCTCAACATTGTTCTGTGCCTCTGCAGTTGTAACGGCAGCGTTCTTCTCTGCCTCATAAACTATGCGTGAAGCCTCATTGTTTGCATCTATAACTATATCTTCGGCAAGCGCCATAGCCTCATCCTTGATCTTATCTGCCTCCGCCTTTGCGGTAGCTTTAAGACTGTTTGCGGATTTCTGCGCTTCGATGAACACTGTGCTCAATGCAGTTGCATCATCACCTGTCTGCAAAGCGTTTATCCTTGCATTTGCGTCGGCAAGGCTTGTGCTTACCTCTGCGGCAGCCTGCTGAAGTGCCTTTATCTCGTTATCCTTATCCTTTATTTCGTTTTCGTAGCCTGCGATCATAGCCTCGTAAGCCTCGTTCTGTGCCTGCGCTTCCGAAAGCTTTGCCCTTTCCTGCTGCAATGCCTCTTCATATGCGCTTTCAACAGGTGTACCGTTTTTGTAGGCTTCAAGCTGCATTTTTGTTTCCGTAAGCTGATTTTTCAATTCGGATATGCGAAGATTGAGAGATGTGAATTGTTTAATAACATCCTCCTTATTGTAACCTCCGTAAGTCACCGTTTTCATAAATCTTGTTTCAGCCATTATTATCTCCTCCTTAAA
>JAGAHK010000321.1 GCA_017627115.1 Bacillota bacterium
ATAACGGATTTGCCGTTAAGATACGGCGTTTTCTTGTTCTTCTGGTTCAGAACGAACTTCATCGTTTCCGCCGTTTCAAGTATATGCAGTATTTCCTCCTTTGTAATGTCAAGGAGGCTGATAAAATCTTTCCTCAAATAACTCATATCATGCGTTCCTTTCTGCAAAAACCCCGTTTTGTTTTATATGACCCGGTCAATGCTCTCTTAAAAATATAGTAACATAAAAATATGAATAAGTCCATAAAAATAATTCTTTGAGTTTTGCGAAAAACGGCTTGTTTTTTAGTGCGGCTTATTCCGCAAGTATATCGGCTATGGCGGCAAGTGTATCGCCGCTTTCCATACGCAGTTTCCATGCGGCTATACCTGCGGCTCCGCCGTCTTTTGCTATGCGCGTGCGTGCTTCGGCAGTCTTTGTCGTTTCAAGCCAGCAGCGGTGTCTGCCCTCGCTGTCGGTGTATTCGGCATAGTCCTGTTCGGTGCTTTCGTCAAAGCTTATGTCGGCGCCGTTCTCACTCATTATCTCATATGCCGCATCCATAGAGTATGCCTTGCTTTCAAGCGCTTCGCCCTCTGTCCATAGGCGTGTATAAAAAGGTATGCCGAGTATGATCTTTTCAACGGGAACACCCGCATTTACCGTGCCGTTTAGGGCTTCGCGCGACCAATCCATACTTGCAACACTGCCTGCTTCGGTGCTGCCGCGGTAATGTTCGTCATAGCCCATAACTATAACATAATCTACCGTTTCACCGATCTTTTGACGGTTGTAATGTGTGTTCCACGGGCGTGCCACAAAAAGGTCGCAGCTTAAAACAAGCCCGTTTTGGTGACATAAAGGTGCAAGCTCACGCATAAACTGGACCCATTGCTCGCCGTCCGCTTTCGGCACAGCCTCAAAGTCGATATTAATGCCGTCCAGCTCATACATTTTTGCATAGGTAAGTATTTGTTTTATGGCATAATGCCGCGTTTCGTCATCGCTGAGCACGGCATGACTGACACTGCTGTCGAAATTATCGGTCAGCAGTCCCCATACCTTGCAGCCGTTTTCGTGCGCCCAATTTACATAATCTTTGTTGGCGCGGTTTATTATCTCGCCGCCCTTGTCCTCAAACGAAAACCAGGTGGGGCAGAATACGTTTACACCCTTGTAGTTTTCCGACATGGTCATGGCAGCCCCTGCTGCATTCGATATCTGGTCAAAAACAAGGTCTATGCAGCCGTCTGGCTTCCAAACGGTATTTTCGGACTCTCCGGCGGATGGGGTCTTTGTTATGACGGCGTTTTCTTCGGGTATATAACCGAAATATCCGCCGTATTCTCCGTCATTAAGGCATTTTACGAGCAGGTAGTTTTCTTCGCTCGAATAGACGTATACTTCGGTGTCTTTCGGCAATTTTGCATAATGATCACGGCTGCCTGCACGGATAAGCAGTTTTGTCTTTTTGGTCAGCCTGCCCTGTGGTGTATCGGTCGGGTCGAGCGAAAAAATACCGCTGCCGAAAACGGTCTCGCCGTAGCCGTAAATGCTTTCCACAGTCTCTACGGGCAGGTAAATGCTGCCCTCGTCATTCAAGACGGGAAAATTAAGCTCCGTCTCGGCATCGTTGAGCAGATATGAGGTCTCGTCCGCCTTGAACCGCAGCACGCTTGTGTCCGTGGTTATAATGACTCTGCCCGAATCGGGGTTGTAGTATATATTCGGGTCGATATATTCTTTTACGGTGTCAAGAGCTATGTAGAATATCCCGCTGTTTTTTATAACGCCCCCGCCGATTGCTTCCGTACCGATAATAAGGTTCATATCACTGCGCGCATCAAGCCCCTGCTGCCGCCAAAAGCTCACACTTTTGTCAAATACCGCAAAGCGCAGCAGTACAAGAAAGGCAAAAAACACCGTAAATATTAACGCTGTCAGAAGG
>JAGAHK010000322.1 GCA_017627115.1 Bacillota bacterium
CGAAATAGTAATCTTAAAGAATGGGTATGTGTTTCTGATGAAGAGCATAGATTCAGTTTTGAGGCTTCCGAATTCCAAGCCTGCAATTATCTGCGGAGACTTTCCGGAGAATTTGAAGTTATCTCTCCTCCGGAACTTCGAAAAACTATGCATGATATTGGTATGAATATGGCAAAAAGAAACAAGTGAACATAGGACATTTTTCGTACCGAAAAGATGACTATAGGATATAAAATGCCTTTAAGTTTAAGATTGACTTCTTGTTTATAATACTATATAATAATATCAAATCACGATTTAGTAAATCACGATTAGATATTGAGGTGATAATATGTTTATAGGCAGAAAACAAGAATTACAGTTTTTAGAAAACAAGTATAACAGCAAAGGCGGTCAGCTTATTGTGCTTTACGGGCGCAGGCGTGTGGGGAAAACTGAGACTTTACACGAGTTTTGCAAAGGCAAACAGCACGTTTTTTACTCCTGTCGCGAGGTTTCGGACAAGCTTCAGCTGCGCAGTTTTTCGGAAAAGATGCTGCGGGAAAATATTCCCGCGGCAAACTATATAAAAGAATTTGTCGATTGGGAAACGGCAATCAAGAGCGTTAAGGATTTACCATATAGTGGTAAGAAGCTGCTTATAATTGACGAATTTCCGTATATGTGCAAAGGCAATTCGAGCATAGCGTCTGTTCTGCAAAATCTTTGGGATGAGCAGTTAAAAGACGAAAATGTGATGATAGTGCTGTGCGGCAGTGCGATGAGTTTTATCGAAAAGGAATTGCTTGCGGAGAAAAATCCGCTTTATGGCAGGGCTACAGGCATTTATAAAATGGAGTCGATGGGCTTTTATGATGCTGCGCAGTTCTTTCCCAAATACTCCGATAGGGATAAAATAATCGCGTATTCAATTCTGGGTGGTATTCCGCATTATCTGCGGCAGTTTGATCCCGAATTGTCTTTGGAGGACAATATCAAAAAGAACATTTTGACAAAAGGCTGTGTACTGTACAGCGAGGTGGAATTTTTGTTAAGGCAGGAATTGCGCGAAACACCGCTGTACAATTCAATCATTGAGGCGGTGGCACTTGGCAATACCAAACTTAATGACATCAGCACAAAGTCCTTGGTTGATGATACGTCAAAAACGAGTGTATACTTGAAAAATCTTATCGAGCTGGAGATCATAGAACGTGAATTTTCAGTCGATGCAGGCACAAAGGAGCGTGCAAATACAAACAGAGGGCTTTACCGCTTGACCGATAATTTCTTCCGCTTCTGGTATGCTTTTGTGTTCACTGATTTTTCGGAGCTTGAAGGCGGCGATGTGAATGGTGTGTTTGAGTATGCCATAAAACCGAATTTGCACGAGTTCGCTTCGCTTGCATTTGAGGATGTCTGTCGAGAATATATCAGAGAAATGCAGAAAGTCAATAAACTGCCTTTCAGGTATAAGAAAATGGGCAGATGGTGGGGCAAAACGAGTGTTCGCCGTAAAGACAGCATAGAAACCGCCGAGACAGAGATAGATCTGCTTGCGGTCTCCGAAAAGCTTGACAAATATCTTGTCGGAGAGTGTAAATTCAAGGGCAGACCTTTTGATTACGGCGAGTATCTGGACACTGCGGCGAAACTGTCGTTGCAGAAAGAGAAAAGCGAGTTTTATTATTTCCTGTTCTCGGAAAGCGGGTTTGACGAAAAACTCGTGTCGCAGGCGAATGATAATTTGAAATTGATAGACATAAAAGACATAGTTCAAAGAAAAATTTGATTTTTCTGCTGCCCAATTTACAATAGTGGTATATATTGTAATTGCAAACAGAAAACGCAGTAATGAAACTTGTGGGATACGTGACCGACGAAAGAATAAATTTTGCATACATGAGGTATAACAGAATATGACTATAGAGGCGTACAATGTTGATTCTTTACGCAGATTGGTACGAAGCCTGCAAAGAGAAAATCGTGAACTGAAATCAAAACTTGAAAAAGCAGGACTCCCATTTGCCGATACAAATTTTTTTGAAGAGATCACAGAAAATTCGGATGAGTTTGACCCGGATCAAGGGGCACGTATCATCACTCCGGGTTTTATTACAGATAATATGGCGAGGCTCTATTTTTCTATGTTCTGGGGCAGACAGGATGTGTTTGCAAAGAGAGGAAAAAATGGCGGCTATTTTCCGCAATGCGCTAACAGATGGAATAATGCTCTGTGCCCAAAACAACGCGGAGAAAGGGCGTTCTGTGATGAATGTGCCAATAAGCGTTGGATGCCGCTGGTACTGTGGAGGATCAAGGAACATTTAAGAGGAAGCAAAGAGGACGGCTCTGATGTTTTGGGGATCTATCCCCTGCTGGCTGATGGGACGTGCAGGTTTATAGTGTTTGATTTTGACAATCACGAAAAAGGTGCGGAAGTTTCGGATTATGCCAATATTGACAATGAATGGCAGGATGAGGTGGATGCACTAAGGAAAATGTGTCTGCAAAACGGGATAAAACCTTTGGTTGAACGGTCAAGGTCGGGTAAAGGTGCCCATGTATGGATATTTTTTAAAAGACCGATATCGGCGGCGAAGGCAA
>JAGAHK010000323.1 GCA_017627115.1 Bacillota bacterium
AAAGTTTGCTGGAGGCCTCCGCAGACCTCGGTGCAAAGGGTGTATCGACTTTTTTTAGAATTATTTTACCCCTTACGGCAAGCGGTATATTTTCGGGCTCGATAATGGTATTTATTCCCTCTCTCGGATACTTTTTTGTATCGGATATATTGGGAGGAGGAAACTCTGATATAATAGGCAACCTGATAGAAAGGCAGTTCCAAAGCGGTAACAACTGGCCGCTGGGTGCAGCGTTATCTATGGTTCTTATTATTATAACTTTGCTTTTGGTAAAGTTATATCAAAAATGCGGCGGAGATATGGAAAGTCTGGGGGTGTAGTGTATGACAAGAAAAAACAAAAAAAGGCTGCAAAAAGGCTTTTCGATTGTATACTGCTGTCTGATATATTTGTTTTTGTTCCTGCCTATAACGGTTATAGTAACAAATTCATTCAATGCAACAACTTCCAAGCCATATATGACATGGAAAGGTTTTTCGACAGATTGGTATGGAAAGCTGTTTGACAATACGGCATTGCTTGAATCTTTCGGCAACACAATGTTTATCGCAATAGTGTCAACACTGCTGGCGACAGCAATAGGAACCCTTGCGGCGGTAGGTATGTATAAATATAAGTTCAAGGGTAAATCTGTTATAGATGCACTGTTATACATACCCGTAGTAATACCCGAAATAGTGTTGGGTATATCGCTTTTGACATTGTTTTCAAACACCAATATACCAAGAGGGACATTGACACTTGTGCTTGCTCATACAACTTTCAGCATACCGTTTGTTGTATTTAATATAAGAGCAAGGCTTTCGGGATATGATAAATCTATAGAAGAAGCATCTATGGATCTGGGTGCGGGACGGGTAAAAACATTTTTCAATATTACTCTTCCCGTACTTGCACCGGGAATATTTGGCGGTGCGGTACTTGCGTTCACTCTATCCATAGATGATGTAATAATCAGTTACTTTACAAACGGTCAGACAAAAACATTTCCGCTGAAAGTAATGGAAAGTATAAAAAGCGGCGTATCACCCGATATAAATGCATTATCTGCACTTATACTTATCGGAACGATAATCTTTGTTGTGATAACACAATCGGGCGTTTTAAGTAGGAATAAATAAAGGAGGAGACTAATATGAAAAAAATTATAGCATTATTTACGGCAGCAGCAATGACATTGTCATTTACAGGCTGCGGAGGCGGTACTTCGGGCGAAACGGGCACAGGAGGAACGGCATCTGTGGGAGAAACCTTGAATTTATTTGTGTGGACGGAATATGTTCCGCAAAGCGTTATTGATGATTTTACAAAGGAAACGGGTATAAAAGTCAATGTATCTACCTATTCATCAAACGAGGATATGCTTGCGAAAGTAAAGGCAGAATCGGAAGGAGCGTTTGACATTATCCAGCCGAGCGACTATATGGTAGAACAATGCATCAATCAGGGCATTGTACAGGAAATAGATCTTTCAAAAATACCGAATTTTTCAAATATTGACGAAAGTTATAAAAAACCTTCTTATGATCCCGAAGGTAAGTATTCCGTTCCTTATCTCGGGGGACTGGGCGGTATTGCGGTAAACAAAAAAATGATAACGGATGAGATCACCTCTTACGCAGACTTGTTCAAGCCCGATTATGCGGGACAGCTTGTGGTGCTTGATGATTTCAGACCCGTGATAGGAATTGCATCGGAGAGTCTGGGATACGATCTTAATGAGACTGACCCCAAAAAACTGGCTGATGTTAAAGAACAGGTAATGAAACTTAAAAACAATATAAAACTTTACGACAGTGATTCTCCCAAATCGGCACTTATTGCGGGTGAATGTAATTTGGGTTTCTGCTGGAGTGCTGAGATCGCACTTGCAAATGCCGAAAATCCCGATATAGAGATAGTTTTCCCCGATGAAGGCGCATTTTTGTTCCTTGATAACTGGTGCATAACTTCGGGTTCTAAAAATATTGAGGCAGCACATAAGTTTATTGATTATATGTGCAGACCCGAAGTAATGCAGAAAGTTCTGGAGGAGTTCCCGTATCTTTGTCCAAACAAAGCGGCTGTTGAACTTATGGGAGAGGAATATACATCAAATCCCGCAAAGAACCCTCCTGCCGAGGTCATAGAAAAAGGTAATTATAATACAAACCTTGATAATGACACCATAGCGATCTACGACGAAATATGGACGGAGTTAAAAAAATAGTGTTTTATAATTTTTTATAAGTTTTTATTGAAAGGAAGCGTTTTAAATGGGTTACAGCGAAGTAAGCAAAGATTTGGAAAAGGTTTTGAAGTTTATCCACAGCGATAAACTTACAGACAAAGAAAAGGAGACTATTACCAACGATACGGTAGAGTATTTTGATAAATATGTAAGCCCCGGCTGGCTTAAGTACAGGAAATCCGTTTCTACCAATTCCGCAACGGTAGAATGGACAGATCATGACAGTATTTGTGAGGGTTTGTACGGCGAAGAGTTTATAGATTGTCTCGGCGGTTTTGGTATTTACACCTGCGGTCACAGAAATCCGCAAATAATGGACACAGTAAAGGCACAGCTCGACCATCAGGCGCTGCACTCGCAGGAACTTCTCGATCCCTTGCGAGGATACCTTGCAAAGGCTGTTGCGGACATTACCCCGGGTGACCTTAAACACTGTTTCTTTACAAACGGAGGTGCCGAAGCTGTTGAAATGGCACTTAAACTTGCAAGAATCGCAACGGGAGGACGCTGGTACATTTCAACGGTTGGTGCATTCCACGGAAAGAGTATGGGTGCTATATCAATGGGCGGCAAAAATACATACAGAGTGCCTTATACACCTATGGTACAGCAGGTACAGCACGTTGAATACGGCAATGCCGAAGACACAAGAAAAGCCATAAGAAATCTTATAGCAGTCGGTGAAAAGGTAGCTGCCGTAATAGTTGAGCCCATTCAGGGCGAAGCAGGAATTATAGTTCCTTCGGACGGATATTTAAAAGAATTGAGAGAAATATGCGATGAATACAATGTAGCTCTTATATTTGATGAGATACAGACAGGCATGGGCAGAACGGGTACTATGTGGAGATGTGAATATGAGGGCGTTACACCCGATATTATGACATTCGGCAAGGCATTCGGCGGCGGTATAATGCCTATAACGGGTATAATATGCAGACCGCAAATGTGGACACAGGAACTGATAGACAACCCTTGGCTTCTCGGCTCTCCCACATTCGGCGGTAACCCTGTATGCTGTGCGGCCGCACTTGCAACGATCAAATTTATGGTAGACAACGATATCCCGGGTGAGTGCAGCCGAAAGGGGGTTATTATCAAAGAAGGTCTTGAAAAGTTAAAAGCAAAGTATCCGACAGTTATTGATGATGTAAGAGGTACGGGACTTATGCTTGCGGTTGAGTTCTGCAGATCCGATGTGGGTTACAGTGTTGCAAAAGGTCTTTTTGCAAGGGGTGTAATGACAGCGGGAACACTTGTAAATGCCAAGTGTATACGTTTCGAGCCTGCCGCTGTTATAACAGAAGAACAGATAGCGGCAGTGATAGAAAGAATGGACGAAGCACTGGCAGATACCAAAGCAGAATTTGGCTTGTAAAATTTATATATCCCCTATGCGGCGGCTTGTCTATAGACTATGTATTGCATCTTTGGGCAAGCTGCCGCTTATATTGAAACATAAAAAGAAATTTTCGGAAAGGGAATGAGTGTTTATGGAGTTAAAACTTAATTATATAGACGGTGAATGGAAAGAAGCCTTGGGCGGCGGTAAACGAGAAGTAATAAACCCCGCAACGGGAGAATTACTTGCCTATACCACGGAAAGTACGGAAAATGATACAATAGAAGCTATTGCCGCAGCGAAAAGATCGTTCTACAAAACAAGACAGTGGCGTGATACGGATGGCCAGGACAGATCGGATATGCTGCTTAAAATAGCGGATATAATGGAAAAATACAAGGATGAATTGGCAAAACTCGATACACTTGACAACGGCAAGCCTTTAAGAGAATCCGAAGGCGATGTAAGTGATGCAATACATTGTTTCAGATATTATGCAGGGCTTATAACTGCGCCAAGCGGATATACTTACGAGGTAAATAACGGTTTCGGTAAAATGCACTCATATACCGTTGCCGAGCCTGTTGGTGTCATCGGTCAGATAACACCGTGGAATTATCCGCTGCTTATGTCGGTATGGAAACTTGCTCCCGCTCTTGCAGCGGGAAACTCGGTGGTTTTCAAACCCAGTTCAAACTGTCCTCTTTCTACGGTAAAATTATTTGAGATATTTGAAGAAGCGGGGCTTCCGAAAGGCTGTGCAAATCTGGTTCTCGGTTCGGGCGGCTCGGTAGGCCATACTATTGCCGCTTCACCCGATGTGGATATGGTGACTTTTACGGGGTCAACAAAAGTCGGACAGTCGATAATGTCCGATGCCGTGGGCAATCTTAAAAAGATAGGCCTTGAACTTGGAGGCAAATCGCCCAATGTGATATTTGCCGATACAGATATTGACAGTGCTGTGGAATGGGCTATGATAGGTACATTTTTTAACCAGGGACAGGTTTGTTCGGCTTGTGCAAGAATATATGTACAGGAAGAAATACACGATGAATTTGTGGAAAAATTGGTAAAAAAGGCAGAAGCAATGACCATAGGCAACGGACTTGATAACCCCGATATAGGTCCGTTAGTTTCGGAAAGTCAAATGAACAAGGTGCTTGGCTACATAGAAAAAGGCAAGGCAGAGGGCGCAAAACTTATGTGCGGCGGTTACAGGGTGACCGACGGAGAACTTGCCAAAGGATATTTTGTAAGACCTGCGGTTTTTGATAACTGCACACAGGATATGACGATAGTAAAAGAGGAAATATTCGGCCCCGTATGTTCGATAGTTACTTTTAAAACAGAGGAAGAGGCAATAGCTATGGCAAATGATACACAGTACGGTCTTGCAGGTGCGATATTCACAAATGACAGCGCAAGGGCAATAAGGGTTATGAAAGAAATTCGTGCAGGCATTATGTGGATAAATTGCTGTGAGCCCACATTCAATCAGGCTCCATGGGGCGGTTATAAAATGAGCGGTATCGGCAGAGAACTGGGGGTATACGGTCTGGAAGAATATCAGGAGATAAAGCAGGTCAATATCAATCTTAATAAAGGCGTGCTTGGATGGTATGAAAATTAAAATGTTATGGAGTGAGATATTATGTTAAAAAAAGAAGATCTGCCAATTATTGTCACGGGAAAAGTTCCGGGAGAAAAAGCAGCAAAACTGCTTGAAAGAAGAAATAATGCGATCCCATCGGCACTTTGCGGAAAGACATACCCTGTGTGTATTGCAAAGGGCAAAGGTGCGTTGATAGAGGATGTTGACGGAAACAGATTTCTGGATTTTATAGGCGGTGTAGGCGTTCTTAATATCGGCTATTCCAATGATGAAGTCATTGAAGCGGTAAAACAACAGTCGGAAAAATATTTTCATTGCATTTTTAATGTTGTTGCACACGAAGGATATATCGAGCTTTCGGAAAAACTCAACGAATTAATGCCTTGCAGAGGCAAGGAGAAAAAAACATACTTTGCAAACAGCGGAGCAGAAGCGGATGAAAATGCAATAAAAGTTGCCAAGGCTTATACGGGAAGAAAAGGTATAATATGCTTTTCGGGAGCTTTTCACGGCAGAACGAATCTTGCAATGGCTCTTACGGCAAAGAAAGCGTATTCAAAAGGTATGGGACCGTTTCCATCGGATATTTACCGTGCCGAATACCCATATCTTTACAGAGCGCCAAAAGGCTTTTCAAGAACCGAAGCCATAGATTATTATTTGGAAAAACTTACCTGTCTTTTTGATGAAGCTGCACCCGCAAGCGATATAGCGGCTATGATAATCGAACCGATCCAGGGTGAGGGCGGCTTCATTCCCGCACCTATCGAATGGGTAAAGGCTGTCAGAAAAATATGTGACGATAACGGTATTTTAATGATAGCTGATGAGGTACAGTGTGGTAATTGCAGAAGCGGCAGATATTACGCAAGTGAATACTGGAAAGAAGCAGGAGCAGCACCGGATATTATAACAACAGCCAAATCTTTGGGGGCAGGCCTTCCTATAAGTGCAATAACGGCAAGCAAAGAAATTATGGATAGCGTTCCTGCGGGTACGATAGGCGGAACATATTGCGGTAATCCTCTTTCCTGTGCATCGGCTTTAAAGGCGATGGAAATATATAAACGTGATAATTATGCAAAAAAAGCCGAAGATATTGGTTTAAAAGTAAGGTCATTCTTTGAAGAACTTATGAAAGATAATGAGGAAATAGGCGATATACGAGGTATCGGTTCCATGCTCGGTATTGAGTTTGTTAAAACCAAAGAGGGAAAAGAGCCTGCTTCTCAACTTGTATCGGACATTATTGCAAATGCTTTGCAAAACGGTCTGCTGCTTGAAAATGCAGGAAGTCACGGTAATGTTATCAGATTTCTTGCACCGCTTTGCATAAGTGACGAACAGCTTGAAACGGGTCTTGAAATATTTAAAAAGTCTTTTATGCAGGCAAAGGAGAAATAAAATGAATTTTAATTATTATTTGCCTGTAAACCTGATATTCGGATGCGGTGTAATTGAAACAGCGGGAAATGTCGCAAAAAAATACGGCAGTAAAGCCCTTGTTGTAACAGGAAAAGCGAGCACTAAAAAAACGGGACTTCTTGACAAAATTATCACGATTTTAAAAAAATCGGAAATATCAAGTGTTGTTTTTGATGAGGTTGAACCAAACCCGCTGACCACAACAGCACATAAAGCAGCCGAAATAATAAAAGCCCAAAATTGTGATATGGTTATCGGTGTCGGCGGCGGAAGCATAATGGACTGTGCAAAAGCTGCTGCATTTATTGCTTGTAATGACGGAGATATAAACGAGTATATTTTTAACAAAAAAACAAGCGAAAAAGCATTGCCTGTCATTCTTATACCAACGACCTGCGGTACGGGAAGCGAGGGCAACGGATTTGCTGTACTTACAAATCCCGAAAACGGTGATAAAAAATCATTGAGATGCAATGCCATAGTTCCGAAATCATCTATAATTGATCCCGATTGTATGAAAACAATGCCCAAACACATACTTGCATCTGTAGGATTTGATGCGCTGTGCCATAACATAGAAGCCTATACATCAAAAATTGCCCAGCCATTTACCGATATATTGAGTTTATATGCCATAAAACTTATTTCCGATGATCTTGTAAATGTATACAACGACCCGGAATATGCAGAGGGTTGGAACAATATAACTCTTGCAAGTACGATAGGCGGTATGGTCATAAACACGGCAGGTGTAACTCTCGCTCATGGCATGGAACATCCTGTAAGCGGATTGAAAAATGTTGTTCACTGAAAAGGTCTTGCAGCTTTGACACCTGTTGTAACAGAAGCATCTTATGTCGGAAATACAGCAAAATATACGCAAATAGCAAAAACTATGGGCGGAAATGAAGCTGCCGATTGTCCGAGAATAATAAGAAAACTTTTAAAGGCTATAGATTTGGAATGCACTCTTTCCGAACTCGGTATACAGGAAAAAGACATTCCTTGGCTGACTGAAAACTGTATAAAAGTATCATCAGCGAATATAGCAAATAATCCCGTTGTATTCTCATACGAGGAAATTGTGGAACTGTATAAAAAATCATTATAATTTTGCAAGAACGCGGGATAAAACTTGCATTTTATTCTTGACAAACATCCGATAAAATGATATTATAATTGCATAACGAGGGTGTTTCGTCTGTATAGACGGGGCATCTTCGTTTTTGTTTTAGAGCAATTTACGAAGGGAGTGGTTGATATGGCAGCAGATGGATTATACAAGTATTCGGAACAGATAAATGAATTATTGGCACGTTACGGCGTCAAATTCGGCATATACAAAAACAATATTTTTAAAGAACAGCTTTTTCCGTTCGACACTATACCGAGGGTCATAAAAAAGTCTGAATTTGATTATTTAGAGCGTGGTTTGAAGCAGAGAGTTACGGCACTTAACGAATTTATAAAGGATATTTATTCCGATAAAAAGATAATTCGTGACGGTGTTGTACCGGAGGAATTTGTTTATTCGGGCAGCGGCTATCTTGCACAGTGCGAGGGCGTCTGTCCGTCAAAGGGTGTATATACGCATATTTCGGGCATTGACCTTGTGCAGGGCAAAGATAAAAACTGGTACATATTGGAAGATAACCTGCGCATACCGTCGGGTGCGTCTTATCCTATGATAGCAAGGGATATTTGCAGAAGAAGTTCACCTGCGACCTTTGAAAAATATCACATAGAAGACAACAGAAATTATGCAAAACTCCTGCGCAGGACAATGGACTATGTAAACACGGGCGGTCATACGGTGATACTTTCGCCCGGCAGATATAATGCCGCCTATTTTGAACATTCCTATCTTGCCGAGCAGACGGGCGCACACCTTGTAACGGGCAGTGAACTTACGGTCGAAAACGACAGATTGTATTTCATAGATTATTCGGGCAAAAAAGAACAGGTCGGTGCAGTTTACCGCAGGATCTCGGACGAATACCTCGATCCGATGAACTTCAATAAAGAATCCGTTATCGGCATACCGCATATTTACGATATTTACCGAAAAGGCAATGTTGCGCTGATAAATGCACCCGGGAACGGTGTTGCCGATGATAAAGGCATATATTATTTTGTGCCCAAAATGGTCAAGTATTATTTAAACGAAGAGCCTATTTTGCAGAACGCGCCCACATATCTCCCCTATTATAAGGAAGATATGAAATATGTGCTTGATAACATAGACACACTTGTTTTGAAAGACGTTGCGGAAGCGGGCGGTTACGGCGTAGTGTTCGGCAGCAAAATGACAAAGACGGAAAAAGAAGAATTCATTGTACTGCTCATAAGAGAACCGCGCCGATTTATTGCACAGGAAGTTATTGATTTTCTTGATATAGATATTTACGATGACGGAGAAATTGTGCCGAGAAAAGCCGATTTAAGGGCTTTTGTGCTTATGGCGGATGAACCGCTGGTGTGGAAAAGCGGACTGACAAGGTTTTCGAGAGACCCCGATTCGTTTATAGTAAATTCATCGCAGGGCGGCGGCTTTAAAGACACATGGGTTTTAAGTGAATAGGAGGCGATAATATGGCAATTTTATCATTTTCAAACAGTGACAGACTATATTGGCTGGGGCGGTACAGCGAAAGAGTTTATACAACATTACGGTCATTTGCCAAACATTTTGATACCATGATAGACCTGAAGCCCGAGGAATACGCCGATTTCTGCAAAAAACAGGATATTCCCAATATCTACACATCTAAAGAGGATTTTTCAAGGCGATATTGTTTTGACGAAAACGACCCAAACTCGATATACTCAAACCTTATGCGTGCCTATGATAATGCAATAGTACTGCGCGAGGAAATAGGCAGCGAAACTTTGGCTTATATTCAGCTTGCGGTCTACGCAATGAACAAGGCAAAAATCTCCGATGCCCCTCTTTTGGAACTGCAGAAAGTTGTTGACAATATTGCAGCATTTTGGGGAATGGCGGATGACAGAATAGACGAAGCAAACGTGCGCAGTATTATAAAACTCGGCAAGCGTGTTGAACGTATTGACTTGTATGCAAGAATGAATGCAAGCCCCGATGAGATAAGGCGGGAGATACACAGATTAAGTGCGAGGGTGCCGCAGACGGGTCTGAAATACTCCGCCTCAGTAATAGTACATCTTAACTATATGGCGGCAAAGACTGAATTGGACTATCCAACCATTGTAAAAGAAGTGGAATCACTTATAGATTTTACGGAAATAAGACCTGTAATAGGCTTATAGGATGATGATGCGGTATGAAAAAATTAAATTTCAGCTATCATATGCAGCTTACATTTGAATATCCCGTAAGGGATCATCATTTTACTCTGCGCTGTTTTCCGCCAAACGACGCAAGACAGCAAATTCTGACCGAAAGCATAGAGATTTATCCAAAGCAATACAGCAGCACACAGACAGATTCTTTCGGCAACCGCTGTGTTTACGGAACAGCGGATCAGGCGCATAATTATTTTGCCGTAGATGTAAACGGAGAAGCCGTTGTTGATTCGGAAAAGAATATAACGGAAGATGCGTACAAAACAGGCTTGTTCAGATACCAAACGGAACTTACCCGGGCGGGAGAAGGTATAATGGGGTTTTACAATAAAATAAAACGGTTCGGGCATCCTTTGGAAACAGCAAAACATTTTATGAATAAACTGTTTGAGAACTTTGTGTATGAACAAGGCGCAACAAACATCCTTACAACGGCGGAAGAAGCATTTACACTCGGGAAAGGCGTGTGTCAGGATTATGCGCATATTCTTATTTCACTTTGCAGGCTTGAAAAAATACCCTGCCGTTATGTTGCGGGTATGATGACGGGAGAGGGAGCAACACACGCTTGGGCAGAGGTATTTGACAACGGCATTTGGTATCTTCTTGATCCGACACACAACAGGCTTGTTGATGATACCTATATAAAAATTTCATCGGGCAGGGATGCTAAGGACTGTGCAATAAATCAAGGGGTTTTTATTGGCGGAGGAAAACAAAAACAGGAAGTCAGAGTTACAGTTGAGGAAATATTATGAGTAAAATCGTTGATAAAATATTGACGGTCGCAAGCGTTCAGCTTCCCGTCGATGAAGAACTGAAAATAAAAAAGCACCGCATAATGCCGTTTGATTCGGATGCAAAACTGCTTGAAAAACACGGCAGGCGTATAAGCATAGTTACGGGCATACACGGCGACGAACTGGAAGGTCAGTATGTCTGCTTTGAACTGTCAAGGCGTATATCGGAACATCCCGAATATTTGAAAGGCGTTGTGGATATATACCCTGCAATGAACCCCTTTGGCATTGACAATATAACAAGGGGCATACCTGCGTTTGATCTGGATATGAACCGTATATTTCCCGGAAACCATAACGGAGATATGAACGAGCATATTGCAGCGGAAATAATAAAGGATATGAAGGGTACGAGTCTTTGTCTTGATATACACGCAAGCAATATTTTTTTGACGGAAGTACCGCAGATAAGGATAAACACATTGCATAAAGATGTGCTTGTTCCCATTGCAATGAAGTCCAATGTCGATTTTATTTGGGTACACGGCGCAAGCACGGTACTTGAATCGACTTTTGCTTACAGCCTTAACAGCCGCGGCATAAACACACTTGTTGTTGAAATGGGCGTTGGTATGCGCATAACCAAAGATTACGGCGATCAGCTTGTTGACGGTATCTTTTCACTTATGAAAGACATGGAGATATGGTCGGGCAAAGTGTCCGAGGTACGCAGACCGATTTTAAGCAACGATGAAAGCGGAAATGATGTTTATTATCTTAACGCACCTTTTTCGGGAATTTTTTTTAAAGAAAAAAATCACGGCAGCATTGTAAAAAAAGGTGATATTATAGGCAGAATTGTAGATCCTCTTTCGGGCCGACTGCTTTGTGAGATAACTGCACCGGGCGACGGTTGGCTGTTCACTATAAGAGAATATCCCGTTGTTGAGGACGGTTCGCTTATGGGAAGAATTTTAAAACATACGGAGGTACAGGCATGAAAAGCGAAATACTATACAAAATAAACGGCTTGTACAGGGATGATTTCCGTGTCAGGGGCTATCGCTTCGGCAAGGGTGAAAAGTCGGTCTGCATTATGGGCAGTATGCGAGGAAACGAGTTTCAGCAGATATATGTCTGTTCTCAGCTTATACAAAAACTGAAACGCCTTGAAGAAAAAGGCAGGATAAAAAGCGGGATACTTGTGATCCCCTGCGGAAACCCTTATTCGGTCAATGTCAAAAAGCGTTTTTGGACGATAGACAACACGGATATAAACAGAATGTCCCCGGGTTATTCGCTTGGTGAGACCACTCAGCGAATAGCTGCGGGTATTTTTGAGAACATCAAGGACTATAAATACGGCATACAATTTGCATCGTTTTATATGCCCGGAGATTTTGTTCCACAGGTAAGAGTAATGAAAACGGGCAGCGAGGATGTTGAACTTGCAAAAAAATTCGGGCTGCCCTATGTAGTTCTGCATAATCCTAGACCTTTCGATACCGCAACACTTAATTATAACTGGCAGATATGGGAAACGGCAGCTTTTTCGATCTATACAACAAGCACAAGTGCAATAGATAAAACAAGTGCAAAACAGGCTGTTGATGCGGTCTTGAATTTTCTTTCAAAGCAAGGCATTATTGAATACAAAGGCTACGAGGGCTATCTTTCACGGGTGGTTGAAAACAGCGATCTTGTAAACGTAAGAACTGCCTGTGCAGGATTTTTTGAAAAACTTGTGAGTGCGGGAGAAAAAGTTGAAAAAGGTCGGCTTCTTGCAAAAATAGCAGACCCTTATACTGCCGAGATAAGGCAGGAAATAATATCGCCGATAGATGGCATTGTGGCCTTTTCCCATAACGAGATCATGGCATATCAAAACACGGCGGTTTATAAATTGATAGCGGAGGATGATGTTATATGAAACCTTTTATCGGCGTAATGCCACTTTATGATATAGAGAAAGACAGTTTGTGGATGATACCCGGATATTTGGACGGCATTATCAACACGGGCGGGATACCCGTTATCTTGCCTTTATCGACAGACAAGGAAATGCTGAAAAGTTTTGCAAAAAGATTTGACGGATTTCTGTTTACGGGCGGACAAGATGTCGATCCTGCTTTGTACGGTGAAGAAAAAATAGATACCTGCGGTGAAGTCTGCAAAGAACGCGACGAAATGGAAAAGATATTGCTTGAATACATAATAGAAGCCGATAAGCCGCTTTTAGGTATCTGCCGCGGCATACAATTTGTAAATGCAGCTTTGGGCGGTACATTGTATCAGGACTTAAAAACACAGCACTCATCAAGCATTGAACATACGATGAAACCGCCGTATAACAGAACGGTGCATTATGTTTCCGTGATAGATAATACACCCCTATCCAAAATAGCAAACAGCACAAATATCGGTGTAAACAGCTATCATCACCAAGCTGTAAAAGAACTTTCCCCCTTGCTTAAACCTATGGCAGTAGCGGACGGTCTTGTCGAGGCCGCCTATATGGAGGACAAGAAATTCCTGTGGCTTGTTCAGTGGCATCCCGAGCTATCCTTTGAATCCGATGAAAATGCCGCTGCACTTTTCAAGGCTTTGGTGGATGCCTGCTTGTAAAATTCAGAGGTGATATAAATGGACGAATACTCATATCTTTTGTTTATTGCAATAATACTGATGTCAACAAAGGTCGTAGGGCTTATGACCGAAAAGATACATATGCCGCAGGTGGTCGGCGCACTTTTGGCAGGGCTTATTCTCGGCCCTTCCGTACTCGGACTTGTGACCGAAAGTGATTTTTTGACCAAATCATCGGAAATAGGTGTCATTTTGCTTATGTTTCTTGCGGGACTTGAAACCGACCTTGACGAATTGAAAGCAAACGGAAAGGCATCTTTTGTTGTTGCACTTTTGGGAGTTTTACTGCCCCTTGCAGGAGGATTCGGTGTGTATTACCTTTTCTTTCCAGATATTGTACGCACAGATCCTCAAGGTGCATTAAAAGGTATTTTCATTGGTGCAACACTTACTGCGACTTCGGTCAGTATTACCGTTGAAACCTTGCGCGAAATGGGTAAATTACATGGTGCAATGGGGACAACGATACTGGGTGCAGCAATAATAGACGACATATTCGGAATAATCGTGCTGACCGTGATCGTTGGTTTGAGCGGTCCCGGTGAAAATATCTTTCTTGTTCTTCTGCATATTGCCGAATTTTTTGTGCTGACTGCCATTATAGGAATACTTATATCTTTTATAAAAAAGAATTTTATACACACAGTAAAAACAAGTCATCGTATAAGCATATATGCACTTACAATTATGTTTATGATGAGTTATGCCGCCGAAAGATTTTTTGGCGTTGCCGATATAACAGGTGCATATTTTGCGGGCATACTGCTCTGTAAATATGGTGTTAGAAATTATATAAATAATAAAGTTTCAAAGTTAAGTTATCTGTTCTTTTCGCCTATATTTTTTGCAAGTGTAGGCTTAAAAGCGGACATAAGCGGCATAACTCCACGTCTTATAGCATTTGCATTTGCACTTGTTATAACAGCAGTAATGACAAAAATGATAGGCTGCGGATTGGGTGCAAAAATATTCAAATTTAATAAAAAAGAAGCTGCTGCTATCGGTATAGGTATGGTATCGCGCGGTGAGGTGGCTCTTATTGTGGCACAGAAAGGTGCTGCTGCAAACCTGCTTGAACCCGCCATGTTTTCACCCATAGTTATAATGGTCATAGCAACAACTCTTTTTACTCCCATATTTCTTAAATTGGTACTTAATAATGCGGGCGGCGGTGATACAGTCAGCAATAAACTTGCCGAAGCCATAGCAGATCCGAGCGAATAAAAATCCCTTTCAGATACAACTTGCGTACCGAAAGGGATTTTTTGTTACTTTTCCGATTTCAATCAAGAATATCATTCTGAAACCTTGACAGATGCTCAAACGGCAAGATCTGTCTGCCTCTGAAAAGCCCGCATCCGTCATTTATAAGGTGGTTGTTATATGCTTTGAACATATTGACATCTATTTTTGAAAGGTCGAGTTCCTGTAATTTTATCAGACGCTCATAAGCCTCGTCAAAATATATGCACTCTCCCTCGGGAATTATATCCCGCCTTGAACGGCTTGATTCCTGCTGCTGTTCATATCCAAAGTGATTTGCATCGCCTATCTCCGCATAATCATCCATATCTTTTGTACGAAGCTGTACTTCGGTAAAACACCTTGCAAGATTATCATAAAATGTTATATGCAGCGATTGGTAGCCCGATGGACGCGGAAACGCTATATAGTCACGGTAGTTTTCTCTTACATTTTCACTTAAATAAGGCGAGGCTTTTTTATTGTCAAAACCTGAGATCTCGGCAGTAAACCCTCTCTCTTCCAAAAATTCGGGCAGTATCTCCGCAATTTCATAAAGATATTTAAGTTCGGTCTTTTCTCTTTCTTCAAGATTTTCTACATGGCAAACAGGCAAAGAAATAACTATTCTGTAAGCTATAAGGTCTCTGAAACGCATAAGATTATTTTTTATTTCCGCTTCCGTCGGATATTTCCCGTTATTTTTGTAGTTATCGTATATGTACTTTAAAATATATCCGTTAAATTTTTCTTCGACCCTTATCAGCGATTTTATCCGCCCCTTAAAAGT
>JAGAHK010000324.1 GCA_017627115.1 Bacillota bacterium
CATTGCACCGCAAAGATAGATGCGGACAGGCTTTGCCTGGCTTTTGCGCAGCAAAAGTGCTGACCCACTGAATTTTAAGTAAGCACCCCCGCTTTAGAAGCGGGGGTGCTTACTTAAAATTCAGTGGGTCAGCACTTTTGCTGCGCAAAAGCCAGGCAAAGCCTGTCCGCATCTATCTTTGCGGTGCAATGTCCAAGCTCCCACTGAATTTGGAGTTGCTTGCAAGTCCGTTGGTTATGAGTATTCCGCATAAATTTATTTCTGCGGAATACGAATATCATTGACTTTTGCGAACCAATATCCCAAAAACAAAAAAGCCGCTGCGCATAATAAATTATTCTTAACGCAGCAGCCGTATTTTTTTAAAGACAGGTATATCCGCCGTCAACGGGTATGATACAGCCGTTTACATAGCTTGTGGCAGGCGCCGCAAGAAAGACAGCCGCGGTATCGAGCTCACCCTCTTTGCCGTAACGCGCCATAGGTATGGTTGTTTTGGCATAATTCCGGAAATACTCGCTGTCAAGGGTCTCCTTTGTAAGCGGTGTTTCAAAATAGCCGGGGCAGATAGAGTTTACGGTAATACCCTTTTCACCCCACTCCGCCGCAAGTGCGCGCGTAAGGTTGACAACGCCGCCCTTTGCCGCATGGTAAGGGGATGCGGGCGCTATTTTGTTGCCCACAAGACCGTACATTGAAGCGATATTTATTATCCTGCCGTAGCCTGCGGGCAGCATAGCCGCCTTTGCAACAGCCCTCGACATTTTAAAAGTTCCGAAAAGGTCGATATTTATCTCGTTTGAGAACTGGTCGTCCGTTATATCCTCGGCAGGAGCAACAGCGCCTGTGCCTGCATTGTTGATAAGTATATCTATCCTGCCAAAGCGTTCCATAACTGTCTTTACGGCAGCCTCCACCTTTTCGGTATCCGTAATGTCGCAGGAGACTGCAAGCGTTTCAACACCGTATTCCTTTGCAATGTCCGCCGCAACCTCGTCGATAAGGTTCTGACGGCGTGCAAGAGCAACTATCTTCGCACCCTGATTTGCCAGCGCCTTTGCCATCTGTACGCCAAGCCCCGTTGAACAGCCCGTTACAACAGCCACATTACCTGTAAGGTCAAAATAATTCTTCATTTTTTCTTCCTCCGTATTATAATTTTATAAGCGTTTATTTATTCTTTACCGTTTTTGTGATATTAAACCACAGTTTCGGTTAGTCGTAACTAATTTTAACATATCCGAATTTATTTGTCAAGACACAGCAACACTTTGAGTTTTCTCATTTTTTTAAAGAAAAATTATTGTTTATGGCGGCATCGCTCCGCTCGCCTGTCTGGCGAAAAGCAGGCTTTTTGCCAAATTTGCAGTCTTGTCTGCGTGCCTCCCGTTGGTCGACACTTGCAAGCCTGTAAAGAATGCGAACTTCGTTCGCTCCTCGGCGAAAACGCGGTTTCCGCCTGCGGATTTCAGCCTGCGGCGCTGATAGTGTTAGTAAAAGTATGAGTTGCATTAGTCTTGGCTCCCCTTCTTTCAGGTTTGTCCTGACGGCGACAAAGCCGTCGGGACTCTATGGCAAACATCCGTCAGCTTCGCTGCCGAATGGATTGCTGGCAGCCGTAGGCTGACTGAGGGGTTTACGATTGTTGATGCTCACCGTTACACAACACTAAAGCCGTTGCAAATAAACCCCTCCACCACGCTGCGCGCGGTCCCCCTCCCGCTAAAGCGGCACACGCCTAAACGCTGCGCTAAAGGGGAGGCAAGAGCCTGCGGCGCTAAATACATCAAAGAAAAACAGGGAAACTCATAACAACAGCAGTATCAAAAGCACAACAGGCATTATATCATTTCCGTTTTTCGCCGTTACCGCAGCCGCGCAGTCCTTGTCAATATCATAAACGCCGTCATGGTGTACCGATTCGTCGGGTTCTATGACCTGTGCAGTCACGATATTATCGGAATATTCCTGCATTATGCCGTTTATAGCATTATAGCCCGTCAGCCCCTCTATTATCTTATCAAGTACGGCAGTGTCCTTTATAAAAGGTCTGCACGCCTGCAAAAGCGCAACTTTCGGTTCGGGCTGTTCAAGGCATTTTCTGCGCTGTGCGGTATAGACCTTATTCATCGGCGCAAGATATTTTTTGCGAAAATGCTCCATAACAAGGGCATATGCCGCCGAAATATCGTTTTTAAGGTTATCGGGATCGTTAAGTGTCTGTGTTATAGAAACTATATTATTTGAGACCATATCATTTGAGACCATATCTTCCATCTTATACCTCCGATCTATGATTCAAGCAGTTTTTTTATATCAAGCCGCCCCCAGCCCTGTTGGTTCGGCGGCAGTTCGAGACTTATGCAGGCTTTTTTCAGATAAAGCTTCAACTCGTTCGGGGTAAGGTCGGGATGCTTTTCAAGCAAAAGCGCCGCCGCACCGCTTATCATTGGTGTGCTCATTGAAGTGCCGCTCAAAACACGGTAGTCCCTGCCTCCCGTACCACAGGAAACGATATTGCTGCCGGGGGCTACTATATCGGGCTTTACAACACATTCGGGCGTGGGACCTCTGCCGCTGTAATTCAATATTTTGTCACCTACGGGCGCCGCAGACGGAAGATCGTCGCAGCAGCCTACCGTTATCACCTTTTTGCTTATACCGGGCGTGGAAACACTGCCCCTGCCGGGTCCTCCGTTGCCTGCCGCCGTCACCAC
>JAGAHK010000325.1 GCA_017627115.1 Bacillota bacterium
AACGCGATGGATTCAAACAACGCCGCAACACTGTACAGCGTGGCAATGACCTATATAGTAACAAAATACGGCGAGTCCGACAGTTACCCCGAAAAGGTGACATTGGACGAACTTTTTGCGGCGCAGCTCATTACTGAAACCATGTACGAAAATTTCAGGCAAGCGGACTGCGAGATAAATATAGATGCAAAAACCAAAAACGTAAATGTTAAATACGAAAACTCGGTCTATCCGCCAGAAGAAGAAACGATCATTCCCGAAGAAAGCGAACCGCGGCTCAAAGAAAACATTGCCGTAAACGCAGAATACAAAAACATCAAACTGAATGTAAATGGTAAAGATGTAATTCCCGTTGATGTAAGCGGAAACAGTACGGAGCCTTTTATCTTCGGCGATACCGTTTATATTCCGATAAGAGCGGTATCAACAGCATTGGAATGTCCGATAAGCTGGATAGAGGATAAAAGAACAGTAGCTGTGTATTTGAAAGATTTTGCCGAAAGGTATGAATATAACAGATAAAACGAAAGGAGACGGATATTTATGGAAAAATTAAACTTTGAGGTCATTCTGCCCGAATTCAAGGCGGCGGACTATGTTATCACATCATACGGTGCTGTCGGGGACGGCAGAACGAAGAACACGGCAGCTTTTGCAAAGGCAATTGCCGACTGCAATGAAAAAGGCGGCGGCAGGGTCGTTGTGCCTGCGGGTATGTGGCTTACGGGTCCTATCGAGTTAAAAAGCAATGTCGATCTGCATCTTGAAAAGGGCGCAGTTATTATGTTCTCGGCGGATTTTGACGATTATCCGCTTATCAACACAAGTTTTGAGGGCTTTTTCACCTACCGCTGTATTTCACCGATATACGCAAAAGAGCTTGAAAATGTCGCAATAACGGGCGAGGGCGTTATAGACGGAAACGGCGGTGCATGGAGACCGATAAAGAAGTTCAAACTGCCCGAAAGACAGTGGGACAGCCTTGTTAAAGGCGGCGGCACGGTGCTTGAAGGCGAGGAGGAGATGTGGTGGCCTACGGAGGCTGCAAAGCAGGGTCATCTTACCCTTATACCCAATCCCGAACTTTTGAGAAACAAGGCGGAGTGCGAAAAATACCGCGATTTCCTGCGCCCTGCAATGGTCAATTTCACAAACTGCAAAAAGGTGCTGCTTGACGGTGTTACTTTCCAGAATTCGCCTGCGTGGAACCTTCACCCGTGGTGCTGCGAGCATGTGACTATCCGCAATGTAAATGTGCGCAATCCGTGGTTTTCGCAAAACGGCGACGGTCTTGACGTTGACAGCTGCAAATATGTAAAGGTATACGACAGTGTTTTTGATGTTGGTGATGATGCTCTCTGTGTTAAATCGGGCAAGAACGAGGACGGCAGAAAACTCGGCAAGACCTGCCAATATGTCGAATTCAAAAACTGCATCGTTTATCACGGTCACGGCGGTTTTGTAATAGGCAGTGAAATGTCGGGCGGCGTTAAGGATATACAGATAAGCGACTGTACATTTATCGGCACGGATACGGGTCTGCGCTTTAAAAGCTGTCTCGGCCGCGGCGGTGTTGTTGAGGACATCTATGTTGACGGCGTAAATATGACCGAGATACCCAAAGAAGCCATTATTTTTACAATGGGTTATGATATGGATACAAAAGAGGGTCAGCAGGTCGCACACGAGGAGATACCCGAGTTTAAAAATATCACAATAAAGAACGTAAACTGTGCAAAGGCGGGCACACCTATCTCTATAAGTGGTCTTTCCGCTATGCCCGTGCATGATATTCACCTTGAAAACATAAATATCGCATCGGCAAAGGATGTTAAGACGGAAAATGCCGAAAACATCACTATGGAAAATGTGAATATCACAAAGCTTTAAAAACGGAGGAAAGATATTGAAGAAAAAGGCTTTTGCGCCTGCGGCTTAAAGTCTGCGACGCTGATAATGTTAATAGAATTGTTAAAAGGGGCTTAATCGCTGATTTTCAAGATAAATCTTAATGCGACAGCCCCTTTTTTTATCTTAAACTATTAAGTAATTCGTAAAAATTCGGGAACGATATACCAACGCAGTCTGCATCGGTTATTGTGGTATCGCCCTTTGCATTGAGTGCGGCAACAGCGACAGACATTGCAACTCTGTGGTCAAGGTGGCTGTATGTCGTGCCTCCCGTAAGTTTTTGACCGCCCTCTATTATCATACCGTCATCTGTTTCGGTTATCTTTGCGCCCATTTTGCCGAGTTCCTCTATCATGGTGGCAATGCGGTTGCTCTCCTTGACTTTGAGCTCCTGCGCATCTTTTACCACGGTCGTGCCCTCTGCGGCAAGTGCGGCAACAACAAAAACGGGTATCTCGTCTATCATTCGCGGTATAATATCGCCGCCCAAAGTTATGGCTTTGAGTTTTGATGTCTTTACCACAAGGTCGCCTACAAGCTCACCGCCTGCAAGGCGTTCGTTTATCACCTTGATGTCCGCACCCATTTCAAGAAAAGCATCTATAATGCCTGTGCGTGTTTTGTTTATGCCCACATTTGTTACGGTGATCTCCGAATCGGGAGTGAGCAGGGCAGCCGCAATAAAGAATGCCGCCGAAGATATATCGCCCGGTACGGTAAGCGGTCGGCCGTAAAGTTCTTTTACGGGGTGGGAGGTTATCCTGCCGTTTTCGTTGATGATATCCGCACCGAAGTAGTTGAGCATTATCTCCGTATGGTCGCGCGAGGGCATATCCTCTATAACAACCGTCTCGCCCTCGGCATAGAGAGAAGCAAGCAGTATAGACGATTTTACCTGTGCCGAAGCAACGGGCATATGGTATTCGATGCCTTTGAGCTTTGCACCTGTTATTGCAAGCGGCGCATAGCCGTCATTGGTGCTTGCTATCTTTGCGCCCATCTGCGAAAGAGGCTTGATAACGCGATTCATCGGGCGCTTTTGTATTGAAGCATCGCCGTTTAAGCGGCAGTCGAAAGTCTGACCCGATAAAAGACCCGATATAAGGCGGATGGTAGTGCCGCTGTTGCCCACATCCAGAAGTTCCGTAGGTGCAGTCAGCCCGTGCAGACCTTTGCCGTGAACGACTACATTTTCTCCCTTTACTTCAATGTCGATACCGAGCTTTTTAAAGCATGATATTGTAGACATACAGTCATCGCCCGTCAGAAAGCCCGAGATCTCCGTATCGCCCTGTGCAATGCTGCCGAACATAACAGCGCGGTGGGATATGGATTTGTCGCCGGGTACGGTTATGACCGAGTTTATTTTGTCTATTGGTCTGATAGTAATATCCATTGTTTTATTTCTTCCTCTTTAATACTTTTATTGATTTTATTAATATAATTTATATCCTGCATCTTTGAGCAGGGCGGCGCTTGTTTTCATATATTCTTCCCTGTCGAAATCTATCTTCAAAACGCCGTCCGCATATTCGCGGCTGTTGAGTATGCCTATGTTTTTAATGCTTATGCCGTGGCTGCTCAAAAGCGTTGCTATGCTTGCGATTATGCCGGGTACGTCTTCAACATCCACAATAAGGCTGTGATAATTGTCTGTCGAGCGTTTGGGCGCAAAGCTGTCGCGGTAGTTTTTGGCATTTTCAAAACGCGCAAAAAGTTCGTCATAGTCCTTGTTTTCAATGTCTTTGCGGTAGTTTTGCAGCACTTCGATAAATTTGTCCGTAACTTTTAATATCTCGTCACGGTTTTCAAAGCATATGCTGCTCCATACCTCCGCACTTGAACTTGCAATTCGCGTTATATCCTTGAAACCGCCTGCCGCAACTGTGTGCATAAGAGTGTCACTGTCAAGCCTGCGCACGGTGTTCACAAGCGCCGATGCGATTATATGCGGTACATGGCTTATTGCCGCCACAACAAAATCGTGATGCTCTGGCTCTATATAAAGCGGTATCGCGCCTATAATGCGCACCAACTCGGTAAAACCGTCAAGCTCGGCGCTGTTTACATTTTTGTTCGGCGCTATGATATAGTAGGCGTTTTCGTACAAATGCGCCGAAGCCGCACTGTAGCCCGTTTTTTCCGAGCCTGCCATGGGATGGCCCGCAATGAATTTTATACCGTCAAGCTTGTTCATACGGCGGAATATCTCGCCTTTTGTGCTGCCCACATCCGTAAAAATACAGTCCTTGTCAACTATACCGACAAGCTTTTGCGCATAGTCGGGTATAAGATCTACGGGAGTGCATAAAAAAACATATTTGCAGCCCTTGAAAACTTCAAGGTCGGTGTTTGAATAAGCGGAGATACTGCCGTCCGCAAGCCCATCTTTGAGCGGCTGTTCGCTTCTGCTGTAAGCAACGACATCCGCCTTGCCTTTTAAAGCCTTTGCTATTGAACCGCCGATAAGGCCGAAGCCCAGAATACCTATTTTGTCCATTTTTTTATCCTTTACAAGAATTGTTTATTTATTATAGCATCTATTACGTTTCGGGTCAAATCTTTTTTGCAGTTTCCTTATAATAATCAAAATTGTCAACATCAAACAGACCTTTGTCGCTTAATTTAAGGTGGGGTATAACAAGCAGTGAAATAAAGCAAAGCACCATAAAGATAGAATGTGACGCATTGGGGCTTATCTTTTTTATAGCTTCGTTCACCTTGTCAAATTCAGCCGCCGCTTCTTCGGCAGGCAGGTCTGTCATAATGCCGCCTATAGGCAGAGCCATAAATTTAATGACTTCGCCGTTTTTAACTACCGCTATGCCGCCGTCCCTGCCCAGAGCGTTGACGGCAAGGGCCATATCCTCCGCATTGTCGCCTGCGACCGTGATATTGTGGCTGTCGTGACCTATTGTCTGTGCGACCGCTCCGCCGTGTATCTCAAAACCTGCGGCATATGCCTTGCCTATATTGCCCGTGCGGTGGTGTCTTTCGATATTTGCGACCTTAACAAGACCGTCAGCGTTTTTTCTGTAAACGGCTTCCGTGACGATACTGCCCTCACGCATAAGTATTACGGGCATTGAGGGGTCAAAGTCTATATGCAGGTCATCGGGAGTGATCCTGCCGATATTGACGGTATTTATTACCTTATCTTTTGGCGTGGGTGTTTCACGCAGATCTAAAACATTTTTCCCGTTTTCGGCAACAAGGTGCCCGTTGAAATATACCTTTTCTATATTGTCAAGCGAAAGTGAATCCGTAACTATTATATCGGCATAATAATTCGGGGCTATGCCGCCGCGGTGTTCCAGCCCGTAAATGCGCGCAGGGTTGATAGTTGACATTTTTATGGCTGTTATCGGGTCAAAATCCTGCTTTACGGCTTCTCTTATACATTGTCTCACCGTGCCTTCTTCGAGTATCTCATCGGCGTGTTTGTCATCGGTACAGAAGGCAAAACGGTCGGCATTATATGGTGTTACCGCCTTTATAAGTTCTTTAAGATTTTTTGTGCCCGTACCCTCGCGGATAAGTATGAACATACCCTTGCCGACTTTTTCAAGCGCATTTTCGGCAGTATCACATTCGTGATCGGTCATTATGCCGCCGCATAGATAGGCGTTAAGACCTTTGCCGCCTATAGTGGGTGCGTGACCGTCCTTTATCTTTGCGGCTTCAAGTTTTTCGAGTACATCGTCATCGCAGAAAACGACCCCGGGAAAATTCATCATTTCCGCAAGCCCCGTAAGCTTCGGACCGTATTTATAATCGTTGAAAATATCTTTTACCGCTTTTGCATCAAGTACGCAGCCCGAGTGGTCAAACGGCGTGGCAGGTACACAGCTCGGCACCATAAAACACATATTCATTGTGTTTATCGCACCATCGTCTATCATAAATTCAAGCCCGTCTTTGCCGCATACATTCACTATTTCGTGTGGGTCTGCAATTATTGTTGTCGTACCGTGAGGCACAACGGCTCTTGCGTACTCGGACGGTATAAGCAGGGAGGACTCTATATGAAGATGCGAGTCGATAAGCCCGGGCATTATGTATTTTCCGCTCACATCTATTTCTTCCTTGCCGCTGTATTCGCCCAGACCTACAATATATGTGTCTTTTATGGCAACATCGGTCTTTATTATCCTGTGGTTGAAAACATCTACAACATTTCCGCCTTTCAGAACCAGATCGGGCTGTATTTCGCCGAGTGCGGCTTTAATACGTTCTTTCATGAAAGCTCCCCTTATTTATAGCTTTTTATCTTTTTCAACAGTGTTTCAACTTTTGCTTTTACATCTTCCGCCCCCGTTATGTCCGATACAAGACAGATGCACCTTGCACCGACACCGAGAGGCTTGTCCATATTATGCTCTTTTATGCCGCCTATAGCGGTGTAGGGCAGGTCGATATTATTGACCACATATTCAAGATATTCAAGCCCTACGGGAGCGCATACGTTGTCCTTTGTCTGCGTGGGGAAAAGCGGACCCACACCGATATAGTCCGCATCGTCCGCAACAGCCTGCCGCGCCTGCTCGGGGCTGTGGGTGGAAAGACCTATTATCATATCCTCGCCGACAAGTTTGCGCACCTCTTTTATGGGCAGGTCGTCCTGACCGATATGCACACCGTCGGGGCGTACAAGCAGGGCAATGTCGATATTATCGTTTATGATGAATGTGCAGCCGTATTTTGCGCACATTTCCTTTATTTTAAGACATTCCTCATAGCGTGTGCGTATATCGGCATATTTTTCGCGGTACTGTATTATTTTTGCGCCGCCGTCAAGCATAGCCTGCACGACCTCAAAGTTTGTTCTGCCGTTTGAAAGGTTTTTGGCGGTGATACAGTATAAAGGAAAGTCGAGTTTTCTTCTTTTTTCTTCTGTAAGCATATTCTTCTCCCGTTATAAAAAACTGCCGCATCGGAAATATTAAAACCGATGCAGCAGCCGTATTATCGTATCTTATTTGATGGTGGGGCATTTTGCAAGTGATTCGGCTATCTCCTCATCGGTAGGAGTGTAGTTTTGCATAGTGCCGTCATTAAAGCTCTGGTAAGCGACCATATCAAAGTAGCCCGTACCCGTAAGACCGAATACTATGTTCTTTGCTTCGCCTGTTTCCTTGCATTTGAGCGCTTCGTCGATAGCGACCTTTATTGCATGGCTGCTCTCGGGCGCGGGAAGTATACCCTCTATCTTCGCAAATCTCTGCGCGGCTTCAAATACCTCTGTCTGCTTAACGCTTGTAGCTTCTATAATGCCGTCGTCATAAAGCTGGGAAACTATCGAGCTCATGCCGTGGTAGCGCAGACCGCCTGCGTGGTTGGGTGCGGGGATATAGCCGCTGCCGAGTGTATACATCTTTGCAAGCGGACAAACCTTGCCCGTATCGCAGAAGTCATATATATATTTGCCGCGTGTAAGGCTGGGGCAGGATGCAGGCTCAACTGCGATTATCCTGTAGTTTTTCTCGCCCCTTACCATTTCGCCCGCAAACGGTGAGATAAGACCGCCGAGATTGGAACCGCCGCCTGCGCAGCCGATGATTATGTCGGGTGTAATACCGTATTTATCAAGTGCGGCCTTTGTTTCAAGACCGATGACCGTCTGATGAAGAAGTACCTGGGAAAGTACCGAGCCGAGAACGTATCTGTAACCATCTTTTGAGGTAGCGGCTTCGACTGCTTCGGATATGGCACAGCCAAGACTGCCCGTTGTACCGGGGAATTCCTCGTTTATTTTTCTGCCGACATTTGTTGTCATGGACGGCGAGGGTGTTACCTTTGCACCGTATGTGCGCATTACCTCGTGTCTGAAAGGCTTTTGCTCGTAGGATACCTTTACCATATATACCTCACAGTCAAGGTCGAAGTATGCACAGGCCATCGAAAGCGCCGTACCCCACTGGCCTGCGCCCGTTTCGGTCGTAACGCCTTTAAGCCCCTGCTTTTTTGCGTAGTAGGCCTGCGCAATAGCCGAGTTGAGCTTGTGGCTGCCCGAAGTGTTGTTTCCCTCGAATTTGGAGTAGATATGTGCAGGCGTATCAAGCGCCTTTTCAAGACAGTATGCACGTACAAGCGGTGAGGGACGGTACA
>JAGAHK010000326.1 GCA_017627115.1 Bacillota bacterium
CGCCGCCATCGGCTAAAATTATTTTTGTTTTTTTGAATTTAATCAGCGTTTCCCTAATTAATTTATTATAACACAATCAAAAATAGATTTCCATAGTAAATTGAAAGAAAATCAAAAAAATTTAATTTTTTTTTAATTTTTTGCAGGGGGATGTCACTGACGGACTCACTCCTGTTCGGCAGTGCTTTCGTCCCCGTCTTTTTCGCTGTTTTGTGCAGTCTCCTTTTCGGGCACAGTCTCCTTTTCAAGCGCAGTTTCTTTTTCAGGCGCAGTCTCCTTTTCGGGTTCGGTATACTTTTTAAGTATTTCCATAAATTCCTCGCCCGTTATCGTCTCGCGCTGTATAAGAAAACTGCTAAGCTCGTCAAGCGCCTCACGCTGCGAAAGAATAATATCCTTTGCTTTTTGGTGCGACTTTTTTATAAGTTCAAGCACTTCGCTGTCAAGCAGGGCTATGGTCTGCTCGCTGCAATTTGTTGCCGTTCTGCCGTCAAGATAGCGGTTTTGTATGCTTTCAAGCTGCATCATATCAAAACGCTCGCTCATGCCGTATTGGCTTATCATCGCTCTTGCCATTGCCGTGGCACGCTCTATATCGTTACTTGCGCCCGTTGTTATGCTGTTGAACTTTATTTCCTCGGCAGCTCTGCCCGCAAGCAGCACAACTATTTCCGCAAGCATCTCGTCCTTGTTCATAAGGTACTTCTCTTCTTCGGGCATCTGCATTGTGTATCCCAAAGCGCCCATTGTACGCGGTACTATGGTTATCTTCTGTACGGGCTGCGTGTTTTTTTGCATGGCCGCCGCAAGTGCGTGTCCTATTTCGTGATATGAAACTATCTCCTTTTCCTTGTCGGAGAGGATACGGTCCTTCTTTTCCTTGCCCGCTATTACAACTTCAACAGCTTCAAGCAGGTCCTCCTGCTTTACCTCGTCCCTGCCCAGCCTTACGGCGCGCAGAGCGGCTTCGTTGACCATATTCGCAAGGTCTGCACCGACTGCGCCGCTTGTTGCAAGGGCTATCTTGTTGAAATCCACATCACTGCCTATTTTTACATTTTTCGCATGTACTTTCAATATCTTTTCACGACCGATAAGGTCGGGCTTTTCCACTATTATGCGCCTGTCAAAACGTCCGGGGCGCAAAAGCGCCTTATCCAGCACTTCGGGACGGTTGGTAGCCGCAAGTATAACTATACCCTTTGATGTGTCAAAGCCGTCCATTTCGGAGAGCAGCTGATTAAGTGTCTGCTCGCGCTCGTCATTGCCGCCGATCTGGTTGTCGCGGCTTTTGCCTATTGCATCTATCTCGTCAATAAAGACGATGGAGGGCGCACTTTCCTGCGCCTGCTTGAAAAGGTCGCGTACGCGCGATGCACCCACGCCCACGAACATCTCCACAAAATCACTGCCCGAAAGGCTCAAAAACGTAACTTTGGCTTCGCCTGCGACTGCCTTTGCAAGCAGTGTCTTGCCCGTACCCGGAGGTCCTACGAGCAAGGCGCCTTTTGGCTGTTTTGCACCTATCTTCGAGTATTTGTCAGGGTCGTGCAGGAAATCTATTATCTCTTCGAGAGACTCTTTCGCCTCGTCCTGACCTGCAACATCTTCAAAGGTAACACCTGTTTCGTGCTCCATATAAACTTTTGCGTTTGCCTTGCCCACGCCCATTATGCCGCCTGCTCTGCCGTCAAGTGCGCGCATGAGTATGCGGAAAATAAAGATAAACATAAACAGGGGCAGTACCCACGACATCAAAAACATCAGTGTGGTCGAATTATCGAATGCAGGGGTCGAAAATTCGATTTTCTTCTCTGTGAGCAGTGGTATAAGCTCATCGTTTTCGATAAATCCCACCTTGTAGATCCCGTTTGCGTTTTTGCCTTCCTCGGGCTGTGCATCTTCTTTGAGAATAAGAGAGATCTGGTTAGACTTGAATACCACCTTTTTCACATAATCCTTGTTTATCCAGTCTATCATCTGGCTGTAAGGTATCTCCGCAGTTTCCCTGCGCTCAACATATGATTTTATTGCGTTTATTGCAAAGGTCAGTATAACGGCAATAACTATCAGTTTTATAAATACGCTGAAATCGTTGTTTCTTTTATTGTCGCCGCTGTTATTTTCGTTTGGTTCGTTGTTATTGTTTTCGTTCATTTGTACACCTCAATCCGACAAAATTTTCCATTTTAAATATTATATGCCTTATCCGAGGATTTTGCAATATTTTTCTGTTAAAGTAATAAAATTTTAATTAATTTATTTATTTGTTTTTATCCTGCCTAATTCCGCACCGCTGTAATAATGATACAGTATGTCGGTATAGCTGCTGCCGTTTTCCGCCATATAACAGGCGCCGTATTGGCTCATGCCCACACCGTGACCATAGCCGTAGGATGTGAAAACTATCTCGTCTCCTTCGCACCTTACATCAAAATCGGAGGAGCGCAGACCTAATATCCTGCGTATATCATCGCCCGAAAAGGTTTTTTTGCCTGCTTTAAGTGTAAGTACATAGCCTGCTTCGCTTCTCTTGGTTATGTTGATGCCGCTGTTTGCGTCTTCTCCGAGTGCGGACGATACTTCCTGCACAGAAAAACGCTTTTCCTGCCTGTATACGGGTGCCTGCGCATCATAGGACGAGTCGGCAGACCGCAGATAGGGCATATCTTCGCCCCATACGTTCGCGCTGCTTTCTGTTTTGCCGCCGCTTGCGGAGCAAAAGACCGCAAGTATAGGCTCATTGTTGTATATAAGTATCTCATCTGCGGTAGCTGCGACCGCTTTGCAAATTTTATCGTAATTCTTGTCAAAATCCGTGCCCCAGCGTGCTTTAAGCTCGTCAACGGTAAGATAAGCCTGTCCTATCGAATAAAAGTCGGCATTCTTGCTTTGCAGATATTTGCGGCAGGCGTAGGTGCGTGCCGCCACTGCCTGCGCTTTTAAAGCCTCTTCGGGGAAATACACGGGCATTTCCGCTGCGACAACGCCAACGGCATAACTTTCGGCATCATAGGGCAGGGCGATGTTTATCTCCGCCACACAGGATGAAGTTGTTTCGGTGCTTGTCTCGACCAAAGTGCTTGGCTGCAAATTTTCGGTCGGCTGCATAAAAACCGCCTTTGCACAGCCCGAAACTTCGGCTCTTCCGTTTATTTCCGTTTCCGTGCCGCTGTTTGCAAAAAAGCTTTTGCACAGCCATATTGAAAACAGCAGTCCCCACAGTATCATCAGCTTTATTCTGTACATTCCCCGTCATCGCCCTCTTTTATTCGTTTTATGTCCACACCAATATCGGTAAGCTTCTTTTCTATATTTACATATCCGCGGTCTATATGGCATATCTCGCCTATCTCCGTTTGCCCCTCTGCCGTGAGTGCGGCTATTATCAGCGCTGCGCCTGCACGCAGGTCGGTGGCTTTTACATTTGTGCCGCTCAGATGTTTTACTCCGTTTACTATCGCACTTCTGCCGTCTATTTTTATGTCCGCACCCATACGGTTCAGCTCGGCAACGTACATAAAGCGGTTTTCAAACACAGTCTCTTTGACAAGACCGCTGCCCGTGCCCGTTGTCATCAGCGCCATAAACTGTGCCTGCAAGTCGGTCGGGAAACCGGGGTAGGGCAGGGTCTTTATATCTGTGTTGTGTATCTCTCTGCCCGATATAACGCGGATAAAATTATCCCCTGTTATTACTTGTATGCCCGTTTCGGTCAATTTATGAATAATAGGGCTAATATGCTGCGGTATTACATTGGTTATGCGTATCTCGCTGTCGCGTACTGCCGCTGCCATAAGCATATACGTGCCTGCTTCTATGCGGTCGGGTATTATTTTATAGGTACATCCGTGCAGTTCTTTTACACCCTCTATTGTCATGCTGTCCGTGCCTGCACCTTCTATTTTCGCGCCCATTGCGTTCAAAAAGCCCGCAAGATCGACTATCTCGGGCTCTGTTGCGCAATTGTTCAGAAATGTCCTGCCCTCGGCAAGTACTGCGGCAAGCATTATATTTTCCGTTGCGCCCACACTCGGGAAATCAAGATAAATACTGCTTCCGTGCAATTTTTTTGCCTTTATGGTCACAAGCCCGTGTTCGGTGGCTATTTTTGCGCCCATTGCGGCAAAACCTTTAAGGTGCAGGTCGATAGGGCGCAAGCCTATGCTGCAACCTCCGGGCAGCGGCAGCGAACAAAAGCCGAAACGCCCTAATAATGCACCTGCAAGCAGAAAGGAAGCGCGTATTTTTTTGGTTACGCGATAATCGGGTATAGAATTGACCGTATTGCGGCAATCTATTGTCAGCATACCGCCGCAGGGCTTTATTTCCGCGCCGAAACAGCGCAGAAGATCAAGCATTACGTCAATATCCGTAAGTGTGGGCACATTGTCTATACGCACGGGCTCGCTGCACAAAAGCGCGGCGGCAAGTATGGGCAGGGCGGCATTTTTCGATCCGCTTATCTTTACCTGACCCGATAAGCCTTTTGATTTTTTTACAATAAACTTTTCCATAACTTATTTCTCCAATTCGGTTTTGAATTCGTCTTTTATAAAATAAGTATGGACAGTTTTTTTGTGTTTTATAAACGGTAATTAATGAAAAAAACGGCTGCCGACATTTTTGCCGTACAGCCGTTGAAGTGCTTTTTTGTTTTATTGCTGTGTGCTTTCTTCCTCGTTTTCTTCGTCCGAATGATCCTGTGTAAAAATGGCTTTGAGTATATAAGCGGTATCAGCTTCGTTTATTATATGGTCATTGTTCATATCCGCCGCACAGCTTGCTATATTGTACTGTGAATATGTAAGCCACTGCGATGCTATGGCATCTATCGAATTTACCTTTCCGTCAAGGTTTGCGTCGCCGTCGGGGATTTCGGTCACACCGTTCCATCTGTCGGCTGCTTCGCCTGTTTCCTTGGTGATTTTTACATTGTGGAAAAGGCAGTTCTTTGCGATATTTGCGGTATAACCGATAATTCCGTTGGCAAAGGGTACGTTTTCGCTGTCGGGCTGCATGGATATTTCGCTGTCCATACAGAAACATCCGTCAATGGATGAATTTTCCATTGCAACGCCTAAAACGCCGCCTGCTTTTATTGTGCCGACAATAGTATTATTCACCGACATACAGTTTTCCATACTGCCGTTTGAAGATGCCGCAACAGCACCTGTCGAAGCACCTTTGAAGTAAGAGTTTTCAACACACACATTCATTACCTTTGCGCTTTCGGTAAGGTAGCCGAAAAGCCCCGAATAGTTGTAGATATTTTCATCATCCGATGCACAGTAAAGACCGTTTATTATATGTGAATTGCCGTTGAAAACACCTGCAAACGAGCCAAACTCGCCGCCTGCGCCCGCAGCGCCTATCGGTATCCATTTTCTTACATATGGGTTGGTGCCGTCTATCTTGCCCCAATTTACAGTTATATCATTGTCAAGAATACCGCCCATAAGGTTGTCCATGCCCAGACTGCTGTTTATGTAATCCGCAAACCAATATAGATTGCCTGCATTTGTTATATGGTAAGCGTTGTTTTCGGAGTCATATTCACAGGGCTGGTAAACCTCGATATAATTGCCCATATCATCATAGTAGCCCGCAAAACCGTTGTTGTCATATATGAAAGTGGTAGGCTCCGTTTCCTCTTCGGTCGGCATTTCCACGGTTTCGTCATCGCTTTCGGTCTCGGCCTCGGTCTGGGTCGTAGCGGCAAGCGTTGTTGCCTCGGTGCTTGCTTCGGTAACGGGTTCTTGCTGCTCTGTGGGGTTTTCTACGGCCTCGTATTTGGGCGTAACACCCGACGGGAACGCATCACTGGCTATGTCGGGATTGCCGTTGATAACAATATTTGTCAGGTTTTTACATTTATAGAATGCCTTGCTTCCTATATTTGTTACGGTCGAAGGAATGGTTATGCTTTTGAGCGACGAACAGTTCATAAAAGCCTGTCTGCCTATCGTCAGCAGACCTTCGGGCAGGTTGATGCTTTCAAGTGCTGAACAGTACATAAAAGCCGAAGCACCGATTTTTGTCAGTTTTGACGGTGTAATTATCTGAACGGTTTTAAGTCCCAATGAATAAAGAAATGCATTGGGATATATGGTCGTTACGGTTGAGGGGATGATTATTTTTGTAATGCTGGAGTTTCCTTCGATTATACCATCATTGTTGCTGTCCCCGTTTCCGATAGCGGTAACATAATAGCTTTCTTTGAGTTTTTCGGGTATTTCAACGGTCTTGACAGAAGTACTTACGGGTTCAAATTTGATTATGGTCGCTTCATATCTCTTTGCCGTGTTGTTATATTTAGCCGTAAAGGTAAATGTACCTACATTTGGTAAGTCTGCCGTGTAAGAAGCATCTGCCGCATTTAAAAAAGTGGTAAAAAGCATTGTAAGTATTATTGCGGCTATTAAAAAAAGCGATAATTTTTTTGTTCTCATTGTAAAGCGCTCCTGTTCGTTTATATTGTGATCGTAAATTAAAACAATAATTATAGTAAACGACAAAAGTCTTTGGACTTTGGGCGTTTACTTGCGCCGACTGCGAGCCGCAAAGCGGCTTTATTCCTTGTACGCAGTCGTGTGCATGCCCCGCAGGGTTATAGTAAAGGTCATTTTTAAATGTCGTTTACTATAAAAAAATCCATACATTAATAATAACATACTTGCGCGTTAAAATAAAGACCGATTTTGTCAAATAAGATTAGAATTTTCTAATTTAACAAAGGCGTTTGCAGTACCGTTTTCAGTGCATATTTTCACAAAAACACCATCATCCTGCAAATCTGACATTATTTTAATAATATCGCCGTATTTTATCTCTTTTTTGTAAACTATATCCACATGATCATATTCCGAATCATCGGGCAGTATCTCCTCCGCCATATCTATATAATTCAGATTATGTACATGACCGTTTATGTCAATGTCGCTTTTTCTTATTGCAAAAGCACGCTCGCTTTCGTAGGCTTCGGGTTCTTTCACCTTGTCAAATTCAGCCTCGCCGAATACGTTTTTGTCGGGCTCGGGCTTGTATACATCCAGCAGTTCGTCCGTGAGTTTTATCGGGCGCAGCGTGTTTATATCCACAAGTATCCATTTTGACGAGCCTATGACCTTTTTAACACCGCCCGACCAAATCTCAAAATCGCGGTATGAATAAAGTTTTGTGCTGTTGCGCACCCAGGTGCAGACTTCAAGTTTCTCGCCGTAAACGGGTCTGTCAAGCACTTTCAGCCGCCATTCAAGCAGCACCCAGCTTCGTCCCGTATCTATTATGTCATTAAGACCGTTATGCAGGCTGTCGGAATGTCTCCCCGCAACATTTTCAAAAAAACGCAGCAGCGCCTTGTTTTTGACCTGCTTTTTACTGTTTATATCGGACAGCTCCGCTTCAAAAGTGTGTCTGAATATCATAGCTTCTCCGTACATTCGTTATATTGGTTTTATCACATAAATTTCTATTATAATTGTAGCATACAAAAAAATATTTGTAAAGGATAGACAATTTATTGACAATCTCTTTCACAAAAAGTAAAAAAAATTTATTTTCCTATAGCTTTTGATTTTATAAGGTGGTATAATGTAAACGGGTAAGAGAATAAAAAGCTTGCTTTTTAGGCTCGACCCCGTTTAACGACTTGAAAATCGCAAAGGAGGTTTTGAATAATACAATGAAAAAGAAAATATTTGCTTTGACACTTTCCGCACTTTGCATAATGGCGGTCTCCGCTTCTGTTTATGCGGCGGATATAAGCATTGTTGTGGACGGCAATAAGGTAGAAAGCGATGTTGCACCGCAGATAACGGCAGAGGGGCGTACGATAGTACCGCTTCGCGTTATCTCCGAAACTCTGGGTGCGGAAGTCAGCTGGGACGGCGAAGCCAAAAAGGTCACGGCCGTAAAGGACGGCAATACGCTTGCTCTTACCATAGGCGAAAAGAAAATGGTCAATAACGGCGATGAAGTCAGCCTTGACTCTCCTGCGCAGATAATTGACGGCAGAACGATGGTACCTTTAAGGGTCATCTCCGAAAGCTTCGGCTGTGAAGTGGGCTGGGACGGCAAAACAAAAACAGTGACTGTTACATCTCCCGAAACATCCGCTGAAGAACCCGAAGAAAAGAAAGATGTAAAGCCTCTGCCTGCTTATGTTTATACGGGTGAAAACAGTTTAACAAAGGCAGTCGGTGAAAAACTGCTCTCGGATAAGGCACAGTTTTTTGACAAGGCTTCTGTCAGCGTACCCGTACCCGGTATAGTTGACACGGACGAGTCAAACACGGACGACATCAAGGTATGGGGTCTGTTCTGGCTTCTGAATTACGACCTTGAAGGCAATGTTCTTGAAAATGTCAGCGGCGGTTCATTCCCCGGCTGTATGCACCTTAAAAAGACGGCAGACGGCTATGAGATAACAAAATATGACGAGGTCGAGGACGGCGAGGGCTATGCCGACTCTCTCAAAACTATCTGTGAGGGCAGTGCCGAGCGTGTCAAAAAGTTCTCCGAAGCTTCGGGAACGGTCGATAGCGAGATAAAATCGGCGCTTGAAGCATATGTTGAGGCGAATGACCTTGATATTACGGCATATAAGGAATACGGCTGGGATCCCGTAAAACTTGACATTAAAAAGAACGTGGCCGACAGTGCGGCTTTCGGTGCGGAAGTGCCCGATGAGTTTGAGTTTTCAAGCGGTGCGGGCGGCTGGCGCACGATATTGCAGTTTGAAAAGGACGGCAGCTTCAAGGGCAGCTTTTCCGATTCGGAAATGGGCAGCACGGGCGAGGGCTATCCAAACGGCACGGTCTATGTATGCGAATTTGACGGCAAATTCAGCGATATAAAGAAAAACGCAGACGGCAGCTACACAATGAAGCTTGCCGATATAAAAACACAGAAAAAACAGGATACAGAGTGGATAGAGCAGGGTATAAAGTATATCGCTTCTTTCCCCTACGGTCTTGAAGACGGAACGGATTTTGTGCTTTACACACCTTCGACCCCGACAAAAGGTCTTTCGGAAGAGTTTTTGTCATGGTCGCCCGCAAGATTTGACGAAAATGCCGACAAAACCAAGCTCGGTTTATGGGGCATTTATAATAAAGCCACCGAATACGGCTTTTTTGCATTCGGTGAATAATAAGGAGAAATGATTATGAAAAAGAAATTTGCAGTATTATTGACAGCTGTTCTTGCTATGGGCAGCGCAAGTTCGGTCTTTGCGTCGGATGTGCTTGAAAAGGCTTATGAGAAGCTTGCAAAAGCACAGTTTGACAGCAAGACAACAGGCTATGTCCTTGCGGATGATGCCGATTATAAGCATGCAGTACCCGTGCCTTTTGAGTTCAAGTCGGGTGCGCTTGGTGCAAAAATAGCCGATTTTGACGGTGACGGCGCAGACGAGCTTCTTGTTTTCTATGCAGCCAATAAAATCGAAGGCAATGACTTGTTCTATGCACAGATGCTCGAAGAAAAGAACGGCGAGGCAGTTCTCGGCGGCGAATCCGCAAAAATAGAGAACTTTTTAAGCGGCGAAAAGGGCGGCGGCTGTGCTTTTGTAAAGAAAGTGAACGGCAAGGACCGTATCTTTATGCAGTACACAGGCGAGATAAACAGCTATGCCGACGGCGCAGATTATTCCATACTCGGTCTTGATTATGACGGCGAGGGCTTTAAGACCGCTTTTGAATACAAGGGTGCAGGCAGTATGATCTCCATACCTGAAGAAGAGGCAAACTCTTTCAAGGAAGCAGGCCTTACGGATACTTTCGCTTTCTTCAGTCCTTACGAGAACGAAGAGGGCAAGACCGAATACGGTTTCTCACCTTACTACGGCGATTTTGGCGGTTTCAATATCGGCGCACTTGAAAAGGACAAAGACCTTTTGGTCGATATCACAGTTAAGTCAAACTATGAAGACGTTATTAAAAAAGCAGGCAGCGATTGGGAGAAACATCCCGATCTTATAGCAAAAGACGGCGTTATAACTCTTGATGTCAAAGAAAATGTTGAGCTTGGCTCCGATACAAAAGCAGATACAAAAGCAGATACAAAAGCAGATACAAAAGCCGAAGAAAAACCCGCTGCAGAAGAAAAAGCATCGGACGAGATACCCGTTTACTTAAACGGCGAAAAGATGACTTTTGATTCCGAGCCTTATATCGAAAAGGGCACAACGCGCGTTCCTATGCGTGCTATCTTTGAGGGTCTCGGCGCAGTTGTTGATTTTGACGGCGAAACAAAGACAGTTACCGCCACAAAGGGCGACTCTGTTATAAAGCTTACAATAGGCAGCGTTACGGCATCTATCAACGGCGTGGATAAAGAACTTATCGTTGCTCCCGAAATAAAGAATGACCGTACAATGGTTCCTTTAAGATTTGTTTCCGAGTCTCTCGGTGCAAAGGTGGATTGGAACGGTGAAACAAGAACTATCACCATCACACAGGAAGAAAGTGCCAAAGAAGAAGCAAAAGAAGAAACTAAAGAAGAAGTAAAAGAAGAAGCTGCCGATATATCAGGCACTTATGTTCAGAAGCTTACAGATGAGCTTGACGGTAAAAAAGTTGATATAGAATACAGTATCACTCTTAATGCCGACAAAACAGGCGTTATGTCTATCCAGGACGATATCCCCGTGACATGGACGGAAGACAGCTTTGTTACAGCCGACGGCACAAAGTATGCCTATACAGTTGCAAACGGCGTGCTTACAGTTGATTTCGACGGCGAAAAATCAGAGTTTACAAAAAAGTAATTTTTGAATAAACAGTTTAACAAACTAAGGAAGTCCCCCGCTTCTAAAGCGGGGGTGCTTACTTAAAATTCAGTGGGTCAGCACTTTTGCTGTGCAAAAGCCAGGCAAAGCCTGTCCGCATTTATCTTTGCGGTGCAATGTCCAAGCTCCCACTGAATTTGGAATTGCTTGCAATTCCGTTGGTTATGAGTTATGGCGTGACACGCCAAAGGCGTGTACAGCCTACAGAGGATGAGCCTGTACGCGCTTGTCGCGCGTTTCGGCTTCTGTAGCAGAAATTTATTTCTGCGGAATACGAATATC
>JAGAHK010000327.1 GCA_017627115.1 Bacillota bacterium
AAAATTTTTCAAAAAAACTTGCCGATATTTCCTTTATGGGTTATAATTAAAAAAAGTAGGTTTTGATTGGAGGAATACGTATGATACAGGACATAGGTTCTCACACGTACACGGTCGCGTTTGAGCCGAGTGAGCCGACCAACGATGATATTTTGCTTATTTTCAAGGGGAACAGTGTTTTGGTGTTCGAGGAAGACGGCAGGATATGGTTTCCGACGGTAGGCGGTTTTGACCTTATGGGCGAGCCTGTTTTTCTGTTTAGGATAGATGATGCTGACATATATATGCAGGATGTGGATGCGGAGCTTGAATTTGAGGGCTGGAAGTTTGTGCCGCCCGAGTACTTCCGTGATGCCCTGCCGGCGTGGAAAGCGTTTGCGGCCATAACCGCAGTCCAGCTGCACCGCTGGTATGACAACAACTGTTTTTGTTCACGCTGCGGCGGCAGGATGCTTTTGAGCCGTGAGGAACGCGCACTTGTGTGCGACACCTGCGGCAGAACGATATATCCGTCTATTGCACCCTGCGTGATAGTTGCCGTAACCAACGGCGACAAGCTGCTTATGACGAAATACAACCCAAAAAACCACAAATACACACGTTATGCACTTATCGCAGGCTACAATGAGATAGGTGAAACGCTTGAAGACACCGTGCGCCGCGAAGTAATGGAAGAAGTCGGACTGAAAGTGAAGAACATACGATATTTCGGCAATCAGCCGTGGGCATTTACGGACACGCTGTTAGTCGGCTTTTTCTGCGAGCTTGACGGCAATGACCAAATAACCATAGACCAAGACGAGCTTTCGTTTGCGCAGTGGTTCACGAGAGACGAAATACCGAAGATGACATCAATGATAAGCCTGACAAATACGATGATAGAGCATTTCAGGACAGAGGGTCGGAGCAGACAATGAAAATATTTCTTATAGACAGCCTTTCAAACTACATACGCACTGCAATGCTGATAAACGGCAGCCTTGTCGAGCTTATTATCGAGGATATAAATGACGAGCCGCGCGCAGGTGATATTTATGCCGCAAGGATAAAGGACATAGTGAAAAAACAGTACGCCTTTATCGACATAGGTGCGGAGAGAAACGGTTTTATGCAGCTTAACGGGCGGAATATGCAGCAGGGGCAGGCTCTTACGGTGCAGGTGGAAAAGCCCGCCATAGGCGAAAAGGGCTGTGCTTTGAGCCTTGATATTGCGCTTTCGGGTAAGCTTGCGGCGGTCACGAATGACGGCAAGCCCATAGGCATATCCCACCGCATAACCGATGATGACACCCGAAAAAGGCTTACCGAAACGGCAAAAAGCGTTCTGCCCGAGGCCTTCAGCTGTGTAGTGCGCACCAATGCGGAAAAAGCATCTGTTGACGATCTTAAAGCCGAGATAACCGAGCTTTCGGCTAAGCTGAAAGATATATTGGAAAAAGGGCAATACGCAAAACCGCCCTGCCGCCTTTACAGGCAGGAGAACGATACACTGCGCCTTATACGGGACTGCTGCGCCGAGGGCGACGAGATAATAGTAAACGACAAGGCATATTTTGATATATTGAGTACGAAATACAAAAATGTGACCTTTTATGACAATGATATACCGCTGTTTTCCGAATACGGCATAGAAAGCAGGGTCGATAAGGTACTTGACCGCAAGATATGGCTTGACTGCGGCGGCTTTCTTATTTTTGACTATACGGAGGCAATGACGGTTATAGACGTTAACTCGGGCAAGTTCACAGACGGCAGGGATATACGCAAGACCGCCTTAAAGACCAATCTGCAAGCGGCAAAAGAGATAGCATATCAGCTGCGTTTGCGCAATATAAGCGGCATTGTTGCCATAGACTTTGTTAATATGAAGCACAAAGAGGATATTGAACTGCTTGAAAAGACACTGCGCGAAGCTTTGTCGCACGACAGACTGAAAACGGTGTATTCGGGCATGACAAGTCTGGGTATAGCCATGCTTACACGGCAGAAGCAAAGTGCGCCCCTGCACTCTTTTCTGATGTGTCAGTGTGCTGCGTGCAAAGGCAGCGGCGAGACCAAAAACCGCCGCTATATATGCGGACGTGTACGGAATGATGTGATGAATATTTTTGCACAGACCATATACAAGGGTGTTGTGATAAAAGCCGACAATACGCTTATTGCGCACATAAAGAAATACGCGGCACTTGACAGGCTTGCCGAAAAATACGAAAAGACTGCGGCATATGAGGTTATACACACCGCTGCCGCCGACTATTACGAGATAGAGATAATACACTGAACACGGAGCAAAAAAAATGAAAAAGCTGAAAATATTTATAACAATACTGCTTTTTGCCCTTTGTTTATGCGGCATTGTGTATGCCCTATACGGCATTTTCACAGAAACGCGCGAGGTGGAGACCGCCGAGACCGTCTCCGCCGTATTTACGGAATTTTCCCCTGCCGATACGATAGAGAAAACGGAAAGCGGCAGCGCACTTGATGCGGTGATAGATGAATTCCGACCGAAGCTTACCGCAATGCAGGAGAAAAACAGCGATATTATCGGCTGGATATATATTCCGCAAACGCATATAAACTACCCTCTTTTGCAGGGCAGCGACAACAAGTATTACCTGACCCGTGGTGCGGACAAAAGCAGGAGTGCGGCAGGCTCGGTTTTTATCGACCAAAACGGTTTTGCGGAAAACACGGTCATATACGGGCATAATATGGGACGTTCAAGCAATGTTATCTTTCACGACATAACTAATTTTTCGGACAAGGCATGGTTTGAAAAGGCACGTTTCGGCTATATCATAACCAAAGATGAGGTCATAAGGATAGACTTTTTTGCCTATGCGCTGACCCGACCCGAAACGAAGTTTTATGCGAATATCCCCGATATTGAGTTTATAAAAGACAATGCAATGTACTGCCGTGAATACAGCGGCGGCAGAGTGTTCACCCTTTCCACCTGCGCTTACGATTACAAGAACGCAAGGGCGGTACTGATAGGTGAGGAAAAAGTGCGGTAATAATATTTCATAACAAACCTGAAAGGCGAGCCTTTCTAATGCAACGCTTTGAATTTGAAAGACAGAGGGGACAGACCCACAGTCACGCGCTTTGCTTATGACAGGGGTCAGTCCCCCTGTCCCGAAGCCTATTCCGAAAGATTTGTCCCATCGGCGGTGGAAAGGGGACGGACAGAACAAATATAATATCCGTGATAGCAGAAGCCGACACAAATGTTATATCTTTTCTTTTCTCCGATAAGTTGAAAACATTTTCCGCCGTTTCGGTAAACCCGTGATTAGCTCCAAGATAATCAAGCACAATATTGGTATCTATCAATACTTTCATAACCCTAATCTTTCTTTCTTTACTTCATCAATATCCAAAGGCTCACCTGCAATGCCTTTAAGACTTTTGAATTCTATTTCGTCTATTTCTGCTTCCGATATAGGCGAAATTGTAACCTTAAAAAAGCTGCCCGTCATATCATCGGATAAGAGAAGCTTACTTAAATCTTCTCTTTTTGCTATGGTTGTATATGTCATAAAATCACCCCATTGCCTATATCTGTCATGTTACTTTATTATCCGATATAATTATATCACAAAAAGTGCATTGTTTCAAGACGATTTTTCTTTTGAGTTTCCCCATTTTTTTAAAAGAAAAATTATTGTTTACGTTAGTACTTGACTGCGTTATGTGAGCAGGCGCAAACCTCTCAGTCGCGGCAAGCCGCGTCAGCAATCCATTCGACAGCGAAGCTGACGGATGTCTGCCATAGAGTCCCGACGGCTTAGCCGCTGTCAGGACAAACCTTTCAGGCGAGCCTTTCTAATGCAACGCTTTGAATTTAAAGACAGAGGGGACAGACCCACAGTCACGCGCTTCGCTTATGACAGGGGTCAGTCCCCCTGTCCCGAAGCCTCTCCCGAAAGATTTGTCCCAACAGTGGCAGGGAAATGGGACGAACGCAGTGAGTGACAGTCGCCTGTCCCCTTTCTTCGCGCAATAATATTCAGTATTAAAAAACCACCCCCGCGGGAATATCCCTGCGGGGGGTGGTTTGGTTTTGGAGTTTACTGTGCTGATTGGACTTTTTGTTTGTTTTATAAAAACAGCATTTAGGCACAAAAACAGTCTTTAGTTCTGCGATTAGGAGTACCACGTAAGCGTAAAGTGACCATTTTTCAACGTTTCATCTTTATTATTGCTCTCTTTATTATATCCAAATGCAAAATTACTGTTATCCGTCCACTCTCCTAAAGAACTCTTAACTCTGTTATATGTTTCGGTTATATCATTAGGTTTATCTGATTTGCCAAAAACAGCTGTACCCTGCCACATATAATGTATAGCCATCGAGCCCGATGACGGTCGAGTAATACAGTCAGCCCAGTCATTTATCTGTGAAAGATGAAGATTTTTCACAGATGCCTTATACCCACTATTACTGATGTAAGTATCAAATGCATAGTCAAAGCAAGTTACATTTTTAGGTTGCCAACCAGATATTGGTTCTAGAACATAAGGATTTTTTATATTACTATCATTTGGAACGCCACTATATAAGTCTCCTCCAAGACGAATACATTTAAAGAACAAATGATCCAAGGTAGCAGATAGTGATACATCCCAATCTTCTAACGCTCCAATCGTATCCGTATCCAAGTTCTTTCCGAGTGCTGTCCAACCCGAGAAATAAGAGCACGCTCCACCAATCGCCGAACCGTTTATATCATTGTTTGTCAATGCATAACTCCAATCTTCTTTTACGGTATTACCATTGCTTGTTACCGTCCTATACCTATTTGCATAAGAACTAAAACTAACTGTACAGCCGGAATAATCGCTTGTATATAACCCAAGCGGTGATGGTGTATACATCTTTAATGCATATTCATATTTTGCTGCGTTAACAGGCTCTCTCCAAGCAAATATAGGCATATAATAATCCAAATTTATATTATCGGCATCATTACTGCTCAATCCCTGTGTAGTCGTACTGTTATTGAACCTTACCGACACATCATAAATTTCAGAACCATTACTAAAAGCATTTTCAAATTCAGTTTTAGTAGACGAAACAACTTTAGTAATTCTTATTTTTTTATTATCACCAGTAATTGCCCCTGGGTTATTACTATTAAATTCATTTAATTTATTAAACGAACCGCCAACTTCCCAATTATCGCTTATAAACTCGCTGCTATATATAGCATTAATATCATCTGTACCGCCATTCCACTTAAGAATATTTTTAGGAACAGGCACTCCATTCAAGTCAATATTCGCCGGAACAAGCATTGCCGTCGGTTTCTGCACTTCCACAGCTTCCGCCCTGAACGTGAACTTACTTCCCGCATTTATCTTCACATAAGCTTTTATTTCATCCTCGCCTGTAAACGGGATGATAGTTCCGACTTCTGCTGTTGAATAGCCCGAAACACCTGTAAACCTTGCGGCTTCTTCGGTGTCTTCGGTTTTTCTTACGGGGTTATTATCCTCATCAAGCAGATACCAGTGGTCGAATTTATAATTCTTCTTCGTATCCCTGTCTTCAACACCATTGTATGTGTAGTCGGTATACTTTGCCAAGCCGTCAACATAGCTTAGTTCGCTTGTGGAATATTTACTGCTTGCATTATCATAAGGCTGTTTGAATGTCAATGCCACATTGCCGACAGCTTCACCATTTGCTTTGTTTATACTCACATGCTCGTCAAGGTCGGGAAGCAAAGTAACGCGCGCTATCCTATCGGGTTTATATGCGCCGTAGTTAAGGAACATTGTAAAGTCAAGATCGGCAGCAAGGTCTTTGCCTTCAAAATCAACCTTATTGACCTTAACATCTGCCATACTGCTCGAAGCACTTAAACCGGTGGTATTTGCAACCGTAAAGGATATGCTGTCACGTCCGCCGTTTGTTACCTCAACGCCGCCTGCTGCCGTGGTAATGACAAGTTTGTTTTTCTCCTCCGTTGTCATATCCTCTTCCTTGCCGCTTGCGTATATCCACTTGCCTGTAAGTTCTGATTTGTAGATAGTTTTTGTACCCGGAGATGAATTTACCGGTATAATTTGATCATAGTTTACGCTGAAACCTGTGATATAGTCCGTAGACGGGAACAGGTTGTTTGCTTTGCCCGTATGGCTCAATTCGTCATAACGCGAGAGTTTGTTTTTGAACTCTATCTCGTATGTAGGAAGAAAACCCGACCTGTCATCGACCAAATCGCAGTAGCCCACATACGAAGACGTTATATTATATTTTGACGAATCAATATTCGTTTCGCCCGTCGGTGTTGAGGAAGATGTCAGTGTATTTGCCCCTGTCAAGCCGTATCTCGATACCTTGACTTCGGTTATTCTGTAGACACCCTGGTCAACATCCACGGAAGTACTTTGACGCGTTACGCCCTCTCTGTCAAAGGTCATAAAGGTCATATATGTTTTTCCGTCCGCTTTAACACTGCCGTTTAGCCCATCTACTTCCTCTATTTTAAAAATAAAGGTAGGATAGCCGAAAGCATTTGCAAATACAGTCGGATCAACATCAACTTCTTTATCTATTATTATTTTTGCCTTTGCAGTCTCGTTTTTACACTTTATCTGCTGATCGGTCGAACAGCTGTACTGACTGACCGCAAAAGGTACATCGGCTGCCAGAGCGAAGCCCTCGGGAGCCTTTGTTTCCTTGAAATAGTAGGAACCCCACGGGAGATTGCTTACCTTAACAGTATTTGGCATATCTGCCGTTACATCAAGAGTGGTTTTTGTTGCGGGCGAAGTCGTATCTGCATAAACATATACACCATTGCTGCCCGTCACATTGCACCTTGTATATTCCGATTCACCCTGCGCTTTAAAGTAAAGCTCAAACTGTGCGCCTGCCTGCGTTACGGAACCCTCGCCCGTTTTGGTGAGAGTGACTTTACCCCTGACACGTTCATCATACGCATCAACATAAAGCGTATTATCCACATGATTTTTGGTAAGAGGTACCATTTCAGGCGCCGACACCTTATAGCCCGAGGGCGGTGTAAGCTCGTACACGCAGTAGGTAACACCCCATGGGAGACCCGTTATTTCCGCCGTGTAGCCGTCCTTACCGTATTGGGCATTGTGCTGTGTAACAAAAACCGAACCGCTTTCGCCCTCAAGCTCGTTATAGCGGCGGTACGCGCCTTTGTCGGTATCATATATCAGCACCGCTTTGTTAGGTGAATCGGCTGTGCTGACCTTAAAGGTAGTGTTGCCGTTTTCATCCTTTACACCCTCTGCCGGGGTCTCACCCGTTTGAAGAAGCGCCGTATAGTCCGAATCAAGAGCATCTGTCGGGCTGAACACCTTAAACTGCGCGCCGTTGATACCCTTTTCGGTATCCTGCGCATCCGATTTGACAATAGTGAGTTTGCCCGTTTTTCTCTCGTCTTCCTGCGTCATATTGAGGGGTGTTGTTTCGCCCGTTTCCGCGTTGTAGCATGATACGGCAAGTTCGGGAGTTATTGTGATTATCTTATCCTTGTACCAGTCGCCGTCCGCCTTGAAATCATCGGAACGTACATAACCGATAGGCGCGGAAACTTCACGAATGATATACGAACCGAAAGGCAGGTTATCAAAGAACACAACACCCGATGCAGGCGTTGTTTTCTCCGTACCGTAAGGTTCCCAATAACTTGAAGCTCCATCCCTTATAAACGCACCGACGGTAGATTTTGGCGTTATGGAAGCATCATCACTGTCGTAAACAAAACGATAAATCCTGTAACGTGCATTTTTAAGACCATTGCCCGTTTGTTGATCTGTCTTGCGCAAACGTATAGACGAAAGTATCTGATCGTTGGTTAAATCATAATCATAATTGTATTTTATGACCGGCTCTGTCTCGCCTGTTTCTTCGTTGGTGACTTCTTCCTCGGTGGAAGTGAACCACCAGCGCTCGCTCGCGTCTTCACAATAGAATTTGTCCCATAGCTCTCTATCCGCACTGCCCTCTTCTCCGGGATCATCCAGCACTCTTGTATTGACAAACCTTATCTGGAAAGGATGATATCTGCTGTCGGTTTTGTAGCCTGTTTTGCTCTCTATCTCCTTGATGGCATAGTTGCCCGGAGGGAGTTCCCTGACTATCATTACGCCGTCTTTATCGGTCGTAAGCACATCATCCGAATCCTCGGTAATATATGTATAGTCATACGGATAATCTACATCTGTGGAATGCCTTAAATTAACTTTTGTATATGATGATTCTATAGCCGTTTCGAGTTCATCGCCCGAAAGTTCGTTTATATCGGCGGCAAGGTCGGCTTTGTAAAGTTCAAACTTAACGCCCTGCAACGGGAGACCCGTAGTTGAGTCCTTCTTTTTGAACAAGATAGAAGCCTTTGCATTCGCCTTATTTCTGATACTTATGATGGTGTTGTCCTCGGTCATTTTGGCTATATTTTTTTCATCGTAACCTTCATCGGAAGCACTGACCTTACTGATGCCTTGTGAACATAGAAGCTCACGGTATAAAAAATCCGTCGACTGACCTTCAATACCCATGCCTTCGTAGATACCCCATATTGATGCCTGACCCGCATCATTAAAGTTTATGAGATAGTAATACGGATCCTTGGCATAGTTTTCGGGAGACTCCGATTCATACAGTATATAAGTACCCGCAGGTACGGGAAGCTCAAGCTCGCCATGCATATCAACGGGAGTTAGGTACAACTCCTTGGTTTCATAACTTGTTCCGTTATCCGCCTGATAAGTTGCAGCTCTGTATGTACCCGTAATAGTTGACGGAGCAGTTTCCTTTGTAACAGGATCGGTAAACTTATACAAACTGAATTTTGCGCCGTGTACAACGCCGTCTTCATCCGTGTAGGAAGAAAGCGCCATAGAATTATCGTCATAATCGACCTTTCTGATCTTAACGGTGTTCATAAGAAGCACTTTTACCACATCGGAGTCGTTAAGGCTGGTACCGCCGACCGTAAGTGCATTGTCCCTATCTTCAACGAAGAAGCGGTTGACCGTTCTCGTATTGATATTGCTCTCCGTACCGACAGGAGTCTGCATATACATTGTAATGTAGAAGTTTGTAGGCGCGGATATGGTAGAGTTTTCAGACGGAAGCAGTATGACCGCAACGGCATAAGGTGTATCGCCGTCACCCACATGGCAGTTGCCGTTTGAGTCTATAGTACCGCGCATCCAGCCTTTAGTTTCAAGCGCCTCGGGATTTTCGTAATTGTCATGCAAATCCCTGAGGTAGTTTGAAAAATCCACATTAGGAATAGGACTGCCTGTTGTGGGCGTAACAAAAGTATTATCAAGGTTAGGATTTGTTGTTGTATAAAGGAAAACAGGTGTAAGACCATAATCGGCTATATTGGAGTCACCCGAACCCGTGCCGATATATTGGAAAGTACCCTGCCACTGCGAACTGCCGCTGGCAGTATCTGACCCGCCTTTGTACTGCTCTATCTCGTCATATATGATAAGCGGCTGAAGTTTATCCACATTATTACCGTCATGCGCTTTGAACACTTCAAGCCTATAGCTGTATTCCGAACTTTCGGGTACATTTTCTCCTACGGCAATATCATGCGGCATTGCCATTGCCCTTGACGATGTAACATAGCGGCTGCCCGAAAAATACGTTTTAACATATTTCCTGTTGTTCAGTGTTTTATACTGGTCAAGGAACTTAAGGTTCGCAGGTTTTGAGGACCTTGCTATAGTCTGGTCGGTGATCTCGTTTTTATCAAGGTCGGACGTATCTTTGGGTGCTGAGCCCTCTGTTACCCTTATATCCTGGCCAAGATCGGAAAGCACAGTATACGACGTTACATAAACCTTTGAATCGTTGTACGCCTTTTCCTCAATATGTTTCAGACCGTAAGTAAAAGATACCGATGTAAGGTCCGCTTCGTAAAGAGGCGTATTTTGCAGGTCAAATCTGAAAGATACCGAAAGAAGACGTTTTTCGGTGTCATACGATATTTTTGTATTGTATGTGTTTAGAAAATCCGCCGTCAGCTTTATGGTCTCCATCGAATTATCGACAGCCGAATAATAATCGGTTCCCGAAAACTCAATGTAGCGAAGCAGCTGCGAGGCAGCTTCCGCATCAAATACAAGCTTGCTGTATGCTGCCTCCCCCGCCGCCTTTTCTTCGGATGTAAGATTCGACTCAGCCATATTGAGAAGTGCATCAAAATTGCTGTCGGCAAGCACAAGCTGTGTATTTTCGGGAATCTGGACATGCAGTGAAAATTTGTTGAGCTGTCCCGGATTCTCCGAAATGATAGTACCCGTTGTTGTCGCCTTATTGAGCCATGCATCTTCGTCAATGACCGATTGGATACCGGGTTTTTTATAGGTATCATACCAATACCTTGTGGTAGAAGTAAGCGTTGCAAGCGATGTACGCAGGTACGCATTTGAATACACACGCTTAAGATAGCCATTGCTTGTATCGCCGAGGAACTCGCTGTCCTCGCTTGAAAGCAGTGCATTTATATCGCTGCACAAATCATTGTCGGTATATACGCCGCTGTCAAGTGTGGGAGCCGCGGACTGTGCCGCAAGGTCATATTCATTTCCGTCCTTATCGTAAACTACCTGCGAAAAGGCATAGTTTACCACCCTTGCATCACTGTCGCCGAAATGTGTGCTTGCACCCATAAGCCATTTATATTCATCCTTTTGGGAATCAAGCGACATATTTGCATTTACCTTGAAATTCTTGCCGTTGATAACGATATCGAGATCTTCTATAACTATATAAAAAGCATCCGCATTTACGGGCACGGTTATTTCTGAATTGGGTTCGGTTGTACCGGAATGAGCATACTCGGAATCCCATGTAATATCATTGCCGTTTCTTGTGCCTGTGTAAAGTTTATATGGATAGCCCGTTTTTATGCCTGCATCGTTATATTTATAAATTCCCTTGGGTATCACTACCGATGTTATGTCGTAGTCCGAAGCATCAAGCAGACAGTATTTTTCCACGGGGTTATCGGGATCCGTATAGTCCATATAACGCACGGAAAGCGCATCATCACCGACATAGAGGTTATATTTTTCTTTCAGTGGTTCCCACTGAATGTCCTCAAAATAAGGTTCCGCACTGAAAGCCATAAGGCTGTTTTCCAGGCTGCTTGCGCTGAACGAGCCCATAGGCGCATCAGTCTGGCTCTTTTTAACAGTCGGATAAATATTGAAAGTAATATTGCTGTTCTGGAACAAAAGACCCGTAAGAAGCATTTTGCTCTTTTCGGACGGCTTAGTGTGGTTTCCGTTCTCGTAGGGGCTGCTTTTGGAAAGACCGAGGTCACTCGGTTTTATCTCTCTTTCAGCACTCGGTTTGATATCTATAGAAGTGTTATCCGTCGAAGGAGTCGCAGTGGGTTCGATAGATACCGGCTTGTACTCACGCATTGCCGGGTCAGGCTTGCTTTCATCGTTGTAGAAAGGTGTAAACACGCCCTCTACATTCAATTTTTTTGTTTCGGTGCCGTCATCTATTTTACTTTTGCTTATGCCGACTGTAAACACGGCGCTTGCCTTATCGTTATTAAGGTCGCCCTGTTTGTTTTTATGCACATAGTAACCGTAATAATCTCTGCCGTCTACAGTCGTTCTGCTGAATGATATTTTATTGTTGTTGGCATCGTAAAACACAAGGTTGCCGTTCGCAAAATCGTCTACTGTCAGACCGCCGTCAAGTGAGTCCACAGGTATGCCCACAAAATAGTCGGACTCCGCGAGACCCCTTGTTTGTTTCGTTTGCACCACCTGTACGGTATACTGATTATACCAATAACCATTTGGAAGCGATTCAAACAAATTCGGGTTTCCGTTTGCCGTTATGGTCTGTGTAAAATCATCAGGCTCTGACTGATACGAAAAGTTGATACTGTTAGTCTGCACGGGTGAATTTTCGGTATCGACTATCTTTATGGGCTGAAGACCGTCTGTAAGACGGTCCGCATCGGTCGCCGTCTTATACGTATTTGTAGCATATGCGCTGTCATTGGCACCCACGGGAACGCCTATTTCCACCGCAGTTCCGTCTGAGTTTACAAAATTGCCGTTTTCGTCAACAAGTATGCCATCTCCATTGATATAAATATTGTCGCCGTAAGCGCTTAAATACAGATAACCGCTGTCAGTTTTCTTTATAACTTTGTCGCCGTCTTCCAATATAAAGGTGTTTTCATCCACGCCCTGATCGATGAATTCGCCCGAGGAAAGTTTAAGCGCAGTCTCCAATTCGGTGTTGTGGACCCTTATCTTGTCACCAACGATAAGGCTGTAATTATTTTCGTCGGTGTAAGAACTTACATAAAAGTCGTCCTCATTTTTTGCGTAGTAGCCGCCGTTTCCGTTTTCTTCAAGAAGAAAATCGGTACTGTCATTAAAAGCAAGCAATTCACCCTCGTCATTTCTTAAAAGGCGTACTATGCTGTATTCGGCCTCGATGGTCTTGGTATAAGGACCGCCGTCTTCTTCCTCTATATAACCCACCGCATCACGCGCGGCAACCGTCCAGTGGATAGTGGTATTTGCCGCCTTATCGGTGATAGGCTTTGTATTGACTATGTAGTAGCACTGTTCGCTTTCGTTCCACTGGGCATCCCAGACATTGCTGAAAATAGGGTCGTTCATTTCAAAACGATAATTTGCATCGTCTCTTTTCAGACCGTCAAGGTTATTGAACTTTATGCGTATCTCGCCCGGATAAAGCACGGGATTGAGGTTAGAGTTCTTTACCTGAATATTCATAACTATATTCAGTTCCTTGCTGCTTTCGGTCTCGTCAAGGTTTTTGTTGAGCTGCTGTGCAACATCGTTATCGTACCATTCGCCTTTTTCGTTTCTCCACGCAAGAGTAACGCTGTAGTTTGAGGGCGAGTCCTCCGCATAAACACTGTTGATATGCCAATGTACGGATTCAAACAGAATTATGCCCAACATAAAAACAGCCACGCATCTTCTTAACAAAACCATTTTTTCGCCGCGGCTTTTACCGTTAAAGCTATTTAATTTATCAATAAGGCTGAGCATAAGAAACTTTAATTTGTTCATAAGCTCCGCTCCTTTCAATCTGATTTATAGTAAGCGAATTAAATAATCGGACTTAAGCTTGCTTAAGGCGGATTATTTATGAGCCCCATCCTATAGTGAACGTCCAAATATTTTTGACGTTCACTATAAAAACTGTTTTTAAAAGTTTTTCCGTTGTTTCATGACGAAGTCACGTTCAGAAAACTCTCCCATGCGGTCTTTGCTTTTATCGCCCATGCTTCTTTTTCCTCATCGCTCAATTTGCTCCAATCGGGCGCCTTTTCGTCCGAGCGCACGGTCTCGGAGTAGACAAGAATATTGAAATCTTTTATAGCGTCGGCATTATCGCCGTTTTTAATTTTCACTTGCTTTATCAGTGTATCGGTGCTTTCACCCGGGTCAACGGGTATTATATAGTAAAAATATCCTCCCAGGAGGCTGTCGTCCGCATGCGAAACATATATCCATTTTTCCGCTGTTGTGTTGGTTGCGGCCGCCAATTCAGACCTGTAAGCGTCATTTGAATGAAAAACCGCCGAGTCACCTTTTTCGTCGTTAGAAAACTCGCATTTATCTTCTGCTGCGGAATTTGAAAAATCCATATATACTCTTACAAAACAGGGCACATTATCCTCGTTTTGCACTCTGACCTCTTTTGTATATGTTTTATCGCCTGTGGTCTGATTATAATTATCGGTTATTTCATCGACCTTTGATTTATTGTGACCGATAGTGAACTTATTGCCGATACCCACGCTGTCACCGAGAAAGCCCAGCGTAACGGCACTCAAACCCACGATCAGCCCCACTACGGCTGCCGCAGCCGCAGCAACGGTCTTCTTTTTTTTCATATATTTCATCTATATCATCCTTACTGGGTCGTCAAGCCTTTATTTTTGCAAATACCGTAAATATCCGTCAAAGAATCTTTATCCAGTGTTGACGTAACGTGTCCGTCAAGATTGTTTGCCTGTATACATACGGCATTTACATCTATCTGCACGGATTCCCCACCCGCAACGTCTTCTTCCATAAAGCGTTTGAGGATAACGCTGTCAAATATAGTTGATGTATCTTCACCCGATGCAAGTTTGCCGCTGTATCCGAAAATAAATTTGCGTGTTGCATCAACCGCAGGCGTTGTAGCCGTTGCAGCTTTTGCCGCGGTGAACTCGCTTTTCAGGAATATCCAGCTGCCGCCGTTTTCTTCCGTTGTATTATAGACAAAATCCTTATATTCCGTTTCGTCTTCGGTAACGAAATCGCTTGTTTTGCCGTCATCTACCGCCGTGGAAAAAAGACTTTGCATTTTTTTGGGGTTGACCGCCGCATTTTCTTCACCCGGCGCCTGTGTTATATCGTCCAGCACGCTTATTTCCCTTTGCGGAAGCGTAACTTCCATAAACACTATTTCGTCAATACTGCCTTTATTGACAGCTTTCGGGGCTTTTTTTGAAGACTGTCCCGGGCTTACGGTGCGGTTTTGTTCAAACTCGCCCTCATCTATATCGACCTTTGCCTCGCCGACCGTAAACAGGTTATATAAACTGTCGCTTTCGGTAAGATACGCAATACTCATTCCTATGACCAGAACAGCAGCTGTCACTGCGGCAGCAAGATATTTAACTTTTTTGTTCTTCTTCATTTTTATCACCGTCACAAACCGACTTTTCTTCAGGCAGCCGTTTAATATCCCTGCGCACCATATCAAGCGCCATATCGAGCATATAGTCCAGCAGCAGCAAAAGCAGTATGGCACCTATGCCAAACACCTTGCCCCATTTCGACTTAAAAAAGATCACCGCATAGCCCACATAGGGAACGGAAAACAATGTTTTGCCAAAATAGCTGTCAACCGTAACAAAGCCCGGATCCTGCGCATTATTGGCATCGCCCTTTGTTATCATACCATCCTTTGTTATCTTAACAACGCGGTGGGTAACAAAAAGCTCGCCGTTTCTTAATGATATTATATCCCGCTCCTTTATATCGGAGTAGGGATAATTCATATCCACCATACAAATGCTGCCCACATGCACGGCAGGCTCCATTGAGCCCGAAATAACGGCATACGGTCTGATACCCACGCAGAACATTGTAACAACAATAATACCCGCAAGTATAACAAGACCCATTATCACGGAATAAACCCGCCTGATGGAAAGGATAACATAGAAACCCGAAAATTTCTTCTTATTATTCTTATTATTCATCTTCAAGCAGCTTCCAAACAACATCTTTATCCGTACTGCCCACGCCTGTCTGTATACATTTGCTGGTTACCTGCACACCCAGCGGATTGTCGGCAAAGACATTGCCAAGAGAATAAAGATCGTTTTCCCTAATATTGATAAGCTTCACTTTATCAAAAAGCGAAGGTGTTATTTGGTCAACAGGCAGAGCTTTCAAAACGGAACTGCCTGCACTTTCGGTATAGGCATAAGCGTAGACGATAACGCCTGCATTAAGTTCTTTACCCTCGCTGTCGGTAAACGCCTGTATTTTGGGATAACCCGTTACGGGTGTCCACGGAGAATTGACCTGCTGCGTCAGGTTTGTTGCTTCGGCATTGAGCGCAGCGTAATTATTGTCATCCGACATATCGCTTGTTATAAACTTGAACAAAGGTATTGCGGAAGTACTCAGAACATTGTTATCTTTATCATCTAAAACGAGCTTGCCGTCCTTGTCTTCCAAATCAACATATTTTGTATAATACGGCACCGTAACAAGAAGATAGGTATAAACATCCATACTGCCGTTATTTGTTATCTGCGGATTTTTTTCAACTACCTTTTCGGGTGTTATATTTTTACCGTCGGTCGGATTCCATTTTGTTTCCGTAAGCAGGGTGGAAATGCTTTTTGCGACAAAACGGTTGCTTACCGTATCATTTGCCGAGAAAAACGCCGCAATGGTAGTAATGACAAACAGGCATATCAATGCACCTGCGTACATAAACCTTTTTTTTGAATTAAATAGATCTGCCATATATCCACCGCCTTTACAAAAAGACTTTTACATTAATCTTCCTGTGTTTTTTCTTCTGCTGTTTCTTCGGCTGTTTTATCTGCTGTTTCGCGTGTTTCTTCTGCTTTTCCCTCGGTTTTTTCTTCGGCTTCGAGAGCATTCAATTCCGCCGAGAGTGCAGCATATTTCTTTATAAGGTTAAAGAATATCACAAACAGCACGATAAAGATTATCACGCCTGCATAGTAAGTCTGAACAAACAGTATAACATAACCGAGTTTGGGTATTCTTGTCTTTACAACGCCGATAACTCTGCCCTCGTCAATTATAAACGGGTCATCGCTGTCGTTGGCATCACCTTTGGTCTTAAAACAGGTGACACCTGTACCCTCGTAATTTTCAAGTTTTTCAACAACACGGTGAGTAAGATACGAATCATCCGTACCTCCCGGGTTGAAAGTTATGGGGTCGCCCACGTTTATATCCTTTGCATCGGTTATTTTAACGAATATCAGGTCGCCGACACTGTAGGCAGGCTCCATAGAACCTGTCAGAACATCGTAATATCTGTAGCCGAATATCGACTTATCGGGTGTTCTGGATGATGCAAACATCACCGCACCCACTATTATGCACACAATAAGTGCATAGAATAATATATCTCCCACCACTTCAAGCACCTTTTGTGCATTCGTCATTGGTATATCGAGTTCTTCTTCATGTTTTTTCATTGCTTATTTCCTTGTTTTTCTTACTTAATTTCACAGTTTTATAAATAATGCCTGCCAAAAGCAGCAAAGCCGCCGCCAGTGACACGAACAAAACTTTTATATACATTACTATCCTGCTGTGATAGCCCGTTTTTACATCATCGGGTATAAACGGCAGATCGTCGGCAATTTTATCAAACACACTGCTGTCATAACGCTCTTTGTCGTCATTGTCCTCACCGAAACCGCCGTCATCGGAAGTGCCGCCGTTGTTCGGATCATCGGGAGTGCCGCCGTTATTATTGTTATTATTGTTATTATCGTTATTTTCATTGTTTTCGTTTTTATCATCGTTATCGGCAGGAGCATCCGTTTTGTTATCGTTATTTTTGTCCGGGTCGGTATGCTCGGGAGGGTTAAGCGGGCTGCTTTTACCGTGTGTGGAAGTAGAGCTTTTATCCCTGCCGCCGCCTGTGGAGTCGGATGTATCTTCGCCCTCTCTTATCTGTGCAAAGAATATCCAGTCAAAATCCACCGCACCGAACGCGGTATCGCCCGCATTCGACACTGCCATGATATGGTCTTCGGTCTCCTTTGTCATATTCCAGATAAACTCGGCACGAAGATGCCGTGTTTCGCCCGAATTGTATATACCGCCCAGATCAACGGGCGTTTCTGCCATATTCGGGGTACCGTTTCCGTTAACATCGCCCGTGTATATAAGCTCGTCCTCAAGGTAAAGCTTGACTTCCACTTCACCCTCAAGGTCTATAGTGCCCTCCGTATGGTTCGGCGCCATTGACATATACACGCGGTAAACGGCATCGGACCTTAAATTCATTACCGAAATATCCTTTGTGTAAAGCACCCCGGGTACCATATCTTCAACATGAACATAATAATCGCCGTTTGCCGAAACGGAATTGCCCTCCGTATCCATAACTATAAGATTTTGAGGCAAACCCCTGACACTGCCCTCGGGCAGCTCTACCGCATATGTCGGTGTCAGCATTGAAAGACATAGGATGAGGAGAAAAAAATATTTTATTTTGTTAAAAGTCATTCCGACCTCCCCCTTGGTTCACTTTATATCTTGCCTTTCACTCTGCTATCAATATCTTTGCAGACATTTTCAAATTCTTTGTCTATCTGTAGGTTTGTGTAGCTTACAACTATCAATCCCAATTTTCTAAATGCTTGATCTTACGCATTTTAACCTCTCCGTCACCCTTCGGGTGCCACCTCTCCTTTCAGGTGAGGCTTTGCGGAGTGTTTTCTCTTATCTTAACGCAGCTAATGTGCTTTGTATTCTTTTTTCAATTCTGTATATTTTGTTCCCACATTTTATAGCCTTCCCTTTCAGGCAAGACCCACGGCGAAACACTTTTTTAAAACGTACTTTAGCAAACGCAATGTACTGAAATACGGTTTCATTCCGCAAAAACACGGGCAAAGCCTCTCCCTGAAAGGAGAGGTGGCACGGCTTGCCGTGACGGAGAGGTTATCTGTTTTTTTCAACACTCCAACCTTTGGGATGTCGAAAAAAACAGATAAAGTCCATAAGTGTCAATGATATTCGTATTCCGCAGAAATAAATTTCTGCTACATACTCATAACCAACGGAATTGCAAGCAATTCCAAATTCAGTGGGAGCTTGAACATTGCACCGCAAAGATAGATGCGGACAGG
>JAGAHK010000328.1 GCA_017627115.1 Bacillota bacterium
AACATCACCCCAAATCGTATTGCATTACCGAAGTAAATAATACGATTTGGGGTGATGTTCTTTTCGTCGGGTTTATGAAGATTTATCTGCGAATACCCTGTTTCCGCGGAACCAAACCTGTACTGCGTGGGTATCCCTTAGCTCTTTCAGATGGCAGCCGATAATATCCCGGTCGGTTATGACAAAGTCCGCCGACTTACCCGGGACAATGCTGCCTGTCTCGGTTTCCATGCCCAGCTGCCGAGCACAGTTCAAAGTATATGCCAAAAGCGCATCCATCCGTCCGATAGCCTCGCTTTCGGGATTCAGGCACTCCTTTTTGCAAAGTTCATCATTTCCGCGGGCGCAGGCATAAAACATCCCCCAAAACGGGTCGGCCGTGCCCGGCTCCAAACAGCTGTCGCTGCCGAAGGTCACACATACGCCTCCTTATAAGAGCAGTGGTCACCGCACACAGCAGATCGACATTTATTATCGCTTCGATGTCGCAGTATCGACTGCGGTCGCTGACAGTATGAAGTACGACAAAAAGAGAAAGGTTGCGTAACCAAGGCAGTTACGCAACCTCATCTTAAAATCTTAAATACTTCTTTATCAGCGCTCCTCTAATGCCCACCGTCCATATTATCTCTCGATACCTGCCACCTTTTTCGGCTCATCCTTTACAACGCTCTTTATGTTATCCATCAAAATCTCATACTTGCGCAGTTCCGCTTTTGCCTTATCCCTGTTATCATAATTCAAGGTTTTAGACTGCTTGTATTCGGCAATTTCAGATTTTAGCTGTTCCGCTCTTGGCAGTGTGCCGTCGGGGAGCTTGTTTGCGTTCAGCACATCCGTTACATTATTATATCGGTTAATATCCGCCATATTCTCAACATAAAACAACTCTTTGTCTTTGCTATCCGATATGGTTTTATATTTGGCGCTTATAGGTTTAAGTCGCCAATAATCGCGGATAGCATTCAATACAGACTGCCTTGCATTTATCTCGCTTTCTGCACGGCTTATATTGCTGTCGCATATCTCGACTTGCTTTTTCAAGCCGTCAATTTTAGCCTGCAATGCTTCTATGCTTTCCGAGTATAAAATCACAAGTATAGATGAATTGCAAGCGAAAATCGGCAGCCTGAGCAAGAAAATCGAGGTATGCGACAGCAATATAAGCCTTGCCAACGAAGAAATCAAGTCCCGACAGGCCGTAATAAATGCTATGCGTGAATATTGGCAGCTTAAACCGATAATTACAAAATATAAAGCCATATCGGACAGTAAGACAAGGGAGCTGTTATATGTTGAAAATATGGCTGATATTGAGAAATATAACAAGGTTACGGAAATACTGAACGCAAACAAGCTGCCCGACGGCACGCTGCCGAAGGCTGACCGGTTAAGAACGGAAATAACCGAGTATAAGCAGTCCAAAGACCTTAATTATGATAACAAGCAAGATTTAAAAACAGATCTGCAAAAATATGAGGTTTTGATGGGTAATATCAAAACCATAATAGAAAAAGAACATATCAAAGAGACTCCGGATATTGATATATGAGTTGGTAAACTTAGTCAATTAAAAACAAAAGGAAATTATTTTATGAAGGGATGTGAAAATTTGATATATGGATATATAAGGGTCTTCATTTCCGATATGGTACTTCAGCTTTTATCGTATGTGGCTGAAAACGAGAGAGTAAATATAAAGCAAAGGCAAGCCGAGGGCATAGCGGCGGCAAAAGAACGGGGTGTGCGTTTTGGCAGACCTACCACTTATGATATACAGCAATATACACCCATATTTGCAAGGGTAAAAGCAAAGGAAATCTCTCCTAAACAAGCTATGGCGGAAATTGGCTGCTGTCAAAGCACCTATTACAGAATAAAAAATCAGCTTAAACACAAAACGGCATAAATTGCAGACGGCACTTGGGTATAATTGCCCTTGTGCCGCCGTTTTTTTATTCATTTCTTTTATTGAATGATATACTTTTAATAAAAAACAGATAAACCGAAAAACACATAATTATCTGCAACAATGTCGAACACGGTGTTGCAAGCCCTATCATAAACAACGAACCTTTACCGATTTGGCGCATAAGAAACGCAACAGGTATCCTAACAAAAAATGCACCTGCAATCCCTTGTATCATAACAAATTTTGTTTTTTCTATACCATTGTAAAAACCCACAAAGCAAAACAGAAAACAAGTCAAAAGGCAGTCTATAGCATACGCTTTTAAATAATCCCACGCAGCAATTACTGTATCGTGCTTATTGGAGAAGACTCCTGCGAGTATATCACCGTGAAAAAAAGTCACAAAAAACATTACAACACCAAAGAACAATGATACCGTAATACCGCTTTTAAGTGCGTTTGTTGCACGGTCTATATATCCCGCACCGTAATTTTGAGCAACAAAAGCTGACATTGATTGCATAAACGCAAGCGGAACAAGCAT
>JAGAHK010000329.1 GCA_017627115.1 Bacillota bacterium
CTTCTAAGCTGTCCCAAACAAAAAGTTTAAGTGTTTCGCCGTCATTCAAAGCGGCATCCGTATAAAAAAGACCGTTTTTGTCAAATGTGACTGTTTCCGTCGTATATCCGCTGTATACTCCGTTTTTATATACGGCTTTTATAAGTATGCAGCCGTCTTTAGCGCGGCTGTTGAACAGTTTTAATTTGACATTGCTGCCCTCGATATAAGGTGAAATATAAATATCCTGTTTATATTGAAAAACTCTGTCGATATCATCGCACATCAGCACACCGTAACCGCTGTAATCTTTGCCGCTGTCACAAACATCCGCTGTTGCGGCTTTAATAAGATTGCGCATATCATATACATCGAAATCGGGGTATCTGCTCATTATCAGCGTAAATATACCCGTTATAACAGGCGCACAAAATGAGGTGCCTACATCTGTTGTATATCCGCCTGATCTGTTCGGAAGATAAAGCGATTTATAAACGACCGACACATCAACGGAATCATTACGCTGTGTATAATAAGTCAGATCATAGTTTTTGTCTACCGCTCCGACACATATAGTGCTGTCAAATGCCGCAGGATAGGCATAGACACCCTCGGTTTTTGTGCCGCCATTGCCTGCTGCGGCAACAATTACAGCACCTTTTGATGCTGCCCAATCGGCTGCCTCGTTTAAAGTACGGCTCTTGGACGTTGTACCCATGCTTATATTGATTATTTTGCAGTTATAGACATTTACAGCATCATATATCGCCTTTGCAACATGACCGTCATTGCCGTCTGTAGCAGTCTTGCAAAGCAGCGGAACTATAGTACATTTTGGGGCGATACCTGCAATGCCGATGCCGTTATTCGGAGTTGCGGCAATTATTGAAGTAACTCTCGTACCGTGGTTATATTCATCCGAAACATTATAATTTTCGTTAACATAGTTATATCCCGTTTCAATATTTGCGTTAACAAGGTCGGGATGATCTCTATTCACACCGCTGTCGATAACCGCAACACGCACGCCCTCACCACTGTAGTTTTTTTGCAGCTCGGGTATATTCATCGCTTCCATATAGATCTGATCAACATAGTACGTATCATTCGGCGCTATATCATAAAGCTCCATAGGATGGACAGGTTCAATATATTCTGCCCTGCCCTCTGCAAGCAAAGCTTCGGCAGTCTCTTTAGATGTTTCATATACATTTTCGGTTATTTCATCGGAGTATTCAAAAGATGAGGCGGAATAAAGCTTCATTCCGCTGTCACGCAGCTTTACTATATAGTCCTCCGCATAAGCGGTACATGACATACAAAAAGCAAGCAATGATGTTAAAACAAGCTTTTTAAGCATCTTCTCCAACCTCCCTGCGCATCATATCAAAGGCCTCGACAGGCTGCGATACCCTGACATAAAGCTTTTGCTGCGGATGCGGCGCTTCTGTCACAGGCTGCATATCTTCATTATATATCTCCGTTATCTTTTCGGTAAAGAATTCTCCGTTGTGGCGCATAAATTCGACTTCATCGCCAACAACAAATTTATTTCTCTGCTCAACAAGAGCAAGACCGCTTTTTTCATTATAACCAAGCACGGAACCGACAAAATCATAGGTCCTTATATAGCTTGATGTGGTATAGATCTGGTCTTCATCGGACGGTTTGCCGAAATAAAATCCCGTTGTAAATCCGCGGTAGCTTGCCTTTGAGACCTGTTCAAGATAATACTCTTTTTTGCTTTCGTAAAGTGCAAGGTCTTTCATATAATCGTCAATGGCTTCTCTGTACGCATTTATGACCGTACCGACATAATAAGACGTTTTTATCCTGCCCTCTATTTTAAGGCTGTATATACCTGCTTCGGCAAGCTGCGGTATAAACTGTATCATACAAAGGTCTTTGCTGTTGAATATAAAAGTACCGCGCTCATCTTCAACTATCGGCATATATTCATTGGGACGTGTTTTTTCGGTAACAAAATACTCCCAGCGGCAGGGATGAGAGCAGGCTCCCTTATTGGCATCCCTGCCCGTAAGATAATTGCTTAAAAGGCAGCGTCCCGAATAGCTGATACACATTGCACCGTGAACAAAGGACTCAATTTCAAGGTTTTTCGGGATATTATCGGAAATACCTTTTATTTCGTTAAGTGAAAGTTCCCGTGCCATAACTATGCGCTTTGCACCGAGCTTTTGCCAAAACAAAGCGGTATGATAATTGGTATTGTTTGCCTGTGTACTGATATGGATATCAAGATCGGGCACAGTCTCGCGAATGACCGAAAACACACCCGGGTCTGCAACAAGAACGGCATCAACATTTATTTCTTTAAGAAAGCGTACATAATCGGGCAGCTCGGCAAAATCCTCGTTATGCGCGAATATATTGCAGGTAACATAAACTTTCACGCCATGGGCATGAGCAAACTCAACACCCTCTTTCATCTGCTCCGAAGTGAAATTTTTTGCTTTGGCACGAAGTCCGAAGCTTGTCCCGCCGAGATAAACCGCATCAGCACCGTATAAAACCGCTATTTTCAGTTTTTCAAGGTCTCCCGCGGGAGCAAGAAGTTCAATTTTTTTTGACATAACATCATTCCTCTGTAAATATATCATTTATAGTAAGCGAATTAAATAATCAGACTTAAGCTTGCTTAAGGCGGATTATTTATGAGCCCCATCCTATAGTGAACGTCCAAATATTTTTGACGTTCACTATATATTATTCTAAGGCAAAATCAGTTATCTTGTTTGCATACAATATCAACGATCTTGCCCTCGTCATTCACAATTCAGCATATTATCTGTAATAGAATTATATACCGTCCATCCGATATAAGTGAAAATGTTGTCGTTAATCTTCCCTCTTTCGTATTACCGCAACACCGTCACCGATAGTCAGTATAGATGATGTAAGTTTCGGGTCGTTGCTTATCGTTTCGAGAAATTCATTCATTCTTTTGTGTATGGTACGCTGACGGCGTGGTATTTCTTCATATTTTTGTGCAACCCTGCCATCCTGCAAAACATCATCGGCTACTATCAGTCCGCCTTTTCTTAACATTCTCAAACAATGTGGCAGAAATTCGATATATTTGCCTTTTGCTGCATCCATAAATATAAAGTCAAATTCGTCATCCATTTCGGCAAGGACTTCTTCCGCGTGACCTATCTTCATAGTGACCATGTCCTCAACACCCATTTTTTTAAAGTTTTCCTTTGCTGCTTCTATCATTATAGGGTATCTGTCGATAGTGACAAGGTGTCCGCCTTTTTGAAGATAACCGCACATAAAGCTTGCCGAAAAGCCGACTGCCATTCCTATTTCAAGTATGCGCTTCGGCTGTACCATTTCAAGCAATACCGCAAGCAAACGCGCCACATCGTTATGGATTATGGGCAGGTTTTCTTCATATGCCTGCGCCTGCAATTCACCGAGTGCGCCCTTGCAATACGGCTGTATATCGTCAATGTATTCGCTTAGATAATCAGGTATAAGACTCATTTTACGCTCCTTAATCAAGCTGACTTCTGTAAGCATTCGCTGCTGCATCGAAATCATTTGAATTGTTGAAGAATACGTGCTCGCCCGACTCCGTATCTTTAAGAACATAATACAAATAATCGGTATCCGCAGGATCAAGTGCCGCTTCTATGCAAGCTGCGCCCGGGTTGCCGACAGGACCTACGGGAAGACCCGAAACATAATATGTGTTATGGTCTTCGGGATTTTCGAGGTCTGCAAAAAGCACTCTTTCTTTTCTTTCACCGAGTGAATATAAAACCGTTGCATCCATCTGTAATTTCATACCTTTTGCAATGCGGTTATAAATAACGGAAGCTACAAGTCTTCTTTCGTCGGGATAACGTACCTCTGCCTCGATAACAGAAGCTGCGGTAACTATCTCGTCTATCGTTTTGCCCTGTACGGTGGTCTGCATACGCATTTCACCGCTGTATATCTCGTCAAAACGAGCAAGGAGCTTATTAACAATACCCTTTGCATCCGTGCCCACAGTAACATTGTAGGTATCGGGGAAAAGATATCCTTCAAGCAGGATATCCCTTTCGGGTATCTGCTGAACAAAATCATAATCATAATCTCTTGAATTAGCGGCTTCCATAAATTCATCATATGTACAAAGTCCCTGTTCTTCGAGATATTTTGCTATTTCTTTTGCCCACATACCCTCTCTTATGGTTATTGTAACAAATTCCTGCTTTACATAGCCGCTTTCAAGGGTATTGCAGATATCATAAAAATCCATATAATTGTTGAATGTATACTCGCCGGGCTGGAAGCTTGAGCCTCTGCCTTCACGTTTGCAAAGATAAATAAACTGTGCTTCGCTGTCTATAATGCCTGCTTTTGAAAGTGTTGAAGCGATATTGGCAACAGACGAGCCCTGCTCTATTGTTATGACCTGTTCGACCATTTCCTTATGTTTTCTTTCGGCAGAGCTTACGGTCGTTGATGTAAACCGTTTAACCGCAACTGCTACCGAAATACAACCAAAAAGCACTACACAAAGCAAAATAACTGTTATTATAATACCCGTATAGGATTTCTTTTCGACAGTATTATCCTGTAATTCATTATCATCTATTAATTTTTTCATAATTAACCTCCAGAAGTGTCAGCCCGTTCGGTGATAAGGTTTTACCCGCTTTTGCCCGATCAAGGCCTGAGATTATATGCGGTACATCCTCGGGCTGTATTTTGCCCAGACCTACATAAGCCAGAGTTCCCGCAATGATACGTACCATATTGTATAAAAAGCCGTTGCCGCGTATGCGTATGGAAATAATATCGCCTTTTTTTTCGACATTGAGTTCATACACGGTACGCACAGTTGTTTTTGCATCGCTTCCGCTTGCGCAAAACGCTTTAAAATCGTGTTCGCCGCAAAAATACGGACAAGCCGCTTTCATTTTATCAACATCAAGTTTATATCTTATAAATTCGGTGTAATTTATAAGCATCGGGTCGCGGAATTCTGCATTTAATATCTTATATTCATATGTTTTGTCAATAACGCTGTATTGCGGATGAAAGTCATCATCCACCTCATATGCTCCGTTTATGACAATATCATCGGGCAAAAATGCGTTTACGGCATAAGGCAGCCTGTCAACAGGTATATTTCTGTCAGTTTTATACAGTGCACCCTGTCCTTTGCAGTGTACGCCCGTGTCGGTACGCGATGAGCCGCGGACTATTATCTCTTCTTTATATAGCTGTGAGAGTGCATTTTCAAGACATTCCTGCACGGTGATCTGTCCGTTTTGCCTTTGCCAGCCGTGATAATTTGTCCCGTCATAGGAGACCATAAGCAATATATTCATCATTAAAGCCCCCAGATAAGCCTTATAGCCAGAATAAGAAGCATAAAAGCCGTCATTATGAATAATGCGGTATAGTCGCTTTTTTCAAGAACAGGCTCATTCATTCTTGTTCGGTTTACGTCTCCGCGGTAACAGCGCGCCTCCATAGCCATAGCAAGCTCGTCCGCACGTCTGAATGCCGATACAAACAGCGGTACAAGAAGCGGTATAAGACTTTTTGCTTTTTTTACAAGTCCGCCCGTATCAAAATCCGCACCCCTTGCCATCTGTGCCTTACGTATTTTGTCAAGTTCCTCAACAAGATTGGGAATAAAACGCAGTGCAATAGAAGTCATCATAGCTATCTCGTGAGCGGGAACACCTATCTTTTTAAACGGTTTAAGCAGATATTCCATACCTACGGTAAGCTGTATGGGCGTTGTCGAAAGTGTAAGTATGGAGGAACCCATAATAAGCAAAATAAGCCTTACTGCAAGTTTAACAGCAGTCAGGATACCTTCAACGCTTATTTTTATTACGCCGTACTGCCATAATATTCTTTCGCCGGGTGTAAAAAATATATTAAGAGCTACCGTGAAAACAATGATAACAATTATTGCTTTAAGCCCATTAAGAAGCATTTTAACGGGAACGCGCGATAATTGTATGACCGCTGCAAGCATAAGTATCGAAAGCAGATAACCGACAATCCCTTTTGCAATAAATATTGCCGCAATATATAAAAAGGTGCCTATTATTTTAACTCTCGCATCCAATTTATGAATAACAGAATCTGTGGGGTAATACTGACCTATAGTTATATTCATGCCGTCACCCCCGTTAACGCACTGTAAAGAACTTCACAGGCAGTCTCGGGCTCAAATACATCTTTAGGAAGATCAATGCCCGTCTCATTAAGTTCATTCATAAGCAAAGCCGTCTGCGGTGCATTTAGGCCTATCTCGGTAAGTCTTGCCGTATGCTTGAACACTTCACTTGGGGTATCAAAAAACTCGACTCTACCTTTATTCATAACAAGTATCCTGTCCGCAAGACGCGATATATCTTCCATTGAATGACTTACCAGAATAACCGTTATACCAAGCTGATCGTGCATTTTTTTGATATTGCCGAGTATCTCGTCACGGCTGTAGGGGTCAAGACCCGCAGTCGGTTCATCAAGTACAAGAACCTCGGGTTTCATTGCAAGTACACCGGCTATCGCAACACGTCTCTTCTGACCGCCCGAAAGCTCAAACGGCGATTTATTGTAGTATTCCTCGCCCATACCGACAAGCGCAAGCGATTCCTTAACGCTTTTTTCCGTTTTTTCATCGGAAAGTCCAAGATTTTTTGGTCCGAAAGCAACATCTTTAAACACCGTTGTTTCAAAAAGCTGATGTTCGGGATATTGAAAAACAAGACCGACCTTTTGTCTGACTTCTTTAAGCCTGTTTTTATCGCTGTTTATATCAAAACCCGAGAGTAAAATGCTTCCTTCATCGGGTTTGACAAGTGCATTAAGATGCTGTATAAGCGTGCTTTTGCCCGAGCCTGTATGCCCGATAAGTCCGATAAATTCGCCCTTTCCGATAGTAAAGCTCACATTTTTAAGGGCTGTTTTTTCAAAAACTGTTTCTCTGCCGTAAATATGAGTAAGACCCTTGACCTCGATCAAAGTTTCAAATTCTTTTTTATCGGCAATTTTATGTGTATATTCAAATTTGTCTTTAAAACCTATTGTTTTAAGCGCCTTTGTCATATCCTCAATATTGAGGATATCATCGGCAATGTCAATGCCTTTTTGTCTTAAAAGCCTGCATATTTCCGTCACCTGCGGAACATCAAGCTTTAAGGATTTGACCTTTTCCACCTGTCTGAAAATATTGGCAGGGGTATCATCCATAACCGCTCTGCCCTTGTCAAAAACAACAACCCGGTCTGCAAGACAGGCTTCTTCCATATAATGTGTGATAAGAATTACGGTGATATTCTTTTTTTTCAGCTCAAGCAAAGTGTTCATTACCTGTTTTCTGCCTATCGGGTCAAGCATAGCCGTAGGTTCGTCCAGAACTATGCAATCGGGCTTCATTGCAAGCACACCTGCTATTGCGATACGCTGTTTTTGTCCGCCTGAAAGCATCATAGGTGAGGAATTCCTGTATTCCGACATATTTACGCTGAAAAGTGCCTGTTCAACACGTTTTTTTATATCATCTGATGGAACGCCAAGGTTTTCCGGACCAAAAGCCACTTCTTCCTCAATAATTGTAGCAATAATCTGATTATCGGGGTTTTGAAA
>JAGAHK010000330.1 GCA_017627115.1 Bacillota bacterium
ACCGCGTTTTCGCCGAGGAGCAGACGGAGTCTGCATACTTTACAGACTTGCAAGTGTCGCAGCAAAGCAAGGCACGCAGACAAGTCTGCCAATTGGCAAAAAACCTGTTTTTTGCCAGAGGGTGGAGCTTAATGCGACACCTCCATACGAATATCATTGACTATCCTCAAAGAATTCAGCACGCTTATCAATGCCGTGCCCACATCTGCAAATACCGCAAGCCACATATTGCTTATGCCAACTGCGGTAAGCGTGAGTATAAGCGCCTTTACAACGATTATAAACACAACATTTTGCCATAATATTGCCATTGTGCGCTTTGCGGTGCGTACCGCGCGCAGGGCTGCGGACGGGTCGTCGCCCATTATTACCATGTCTGCGGCTTCTATTGCGGCATCGCTGCCCATACCGCCCATTGCCATGCCTATATCTGCGGCTGCAAGCACGGGCGCATCGTTTATGCCGTCACCCATAAAGCCCGTTGTACCATATTGTGCTTTTATTCTTTCTATCGCCGCTGTCTTGTCGGAGGGCAGAAGTTCGTATTCTACGGTGCTTATGCCGATCTCTCTGCCGACATTCAGCGCGCTTTCTTTTTTGTCGCCCGTGAGCATCACGGTTTTTATGCCTGCGGCTTCAAGCGCGCGTACCGTGGCTGCGCTGTCCTTTTTTATCTCGTCAAAAACATTTATGCCGCCTGTGGCTTTTCCGTCAACAGCGGTGTAAACATCGCCGTTTATGCCGCTTATATCTATCCCAAGCTTTTCCATATATTTCCTGCTGCCGACAGCTGCCTGTCTGCCGCCGATAATTCCGCAAACACCGTAACCGCTTTCCTCGCAAACTTCGCTTACTTCGGGCAGTTCGCCTTTGTATGCCGCCGTTACCGCTTTTGCGATGGGGTGTGAGGAATACTGTTCAAGCCCTGCGGCAAGAGCCAGCGTTTTGTCGTCGTCAGCCGTTACCGTAAATCTGCCTGTTGTGAGTGTGCCTGTTTTATCAAAAGCTATAGCCTTTATATTGCTCAATACCTGAATGAAATTGCCGCCTTTTATCAAAACGCCCTGCTTTGAGGCTTTGCCTATGCCGCTGAAAAAGCACAGCGGCACGGAAAGCACAAGCGCACACGGGCAGGAGGCAACCAGAAACACAAGACCGCGGTAGATCCACTTTGTGTCAAAACCCAGTGCGATACAAGGTATAACTGCTATCAAAAGCGCAAGCACCACCACAGCAGGGGTGTATACTTTCGCAAATGAACCGATGAAAGTTTCCGCCTTTGCCTTATGGGCAGCGGCATCCTCCGCCATTTTTGCTATTTTGGCGGCAGTGGAATTGTTATAGCGGCTCTCGGCGCGTATTTTTATTGCCTCGCCGCAGTTTATGCAGCCGCTCAATATCTTTTCGCCCGTGTTTATCTCACGCGGCAGGCTCTCACCCGTAAGTGCGGAGGTATCGACAACTGCGCTGCCTTCGGTTACTACACCGTCAACGGGTATTTTTTCGCCTTTTTTGATAAGCAGTATATCGCCGCTTTCCACCTCTTTAGGGTCGATGGTCTCAATACCGCTTTCACGCACGATATTCACATTTTCTATTTTCAGATCGAGCAGGTCGCCTATTGACTGCTTCGATTTTTCGACTGCCATATCCTGGAAAAATTCGCCTATCTGGTAAAATATCATTACCGCAAGCGCTTCGGGGTATTCGCCTATGATAATTGCGCCTGCCGTTGCAATGGTCATAAGGAAGTTTTCATCAAAAATACGGCCTTTTCCGATATTCCTGACAGCGCGGTATATAACATCGCCGCCTGCGGCTATGTAAGCCAATATCAGAAACAGCGGCTGCTTCGAGAAGATAAAATACAGAGCGATAAGCACCGCTATTGCTGCCGCACGCGCGATAAGCACGGGTATATTCACCTCTTCGTCATGACTGTGATGATGCTCGTGTTTATGCTCTTCGTCTGCACGAAGCACGGTCACACCGTCCTCAATGCCTGCAACTATGCTGTCTATCTCCGCCGTTACGGCATCGCCAAGCTCGTGCGTGAGCTTCAGCTCCTTGTTGATGAAATTGAACTCCACATCCGCAAAACGGCTGTCCGAACGGATTTTGTCTTCTATTTTTGCCGCACAGTGCGGACAGTTGAGTCCGTCAAGAATAAGTGTAGATCTCATATATCTTCCTCCTCGTAGCCGTTTTTGTGGTAAATATGCTCCAGACCGTTTCTGAGCAGTATGCCGACATGCTCGTCATCAAGTCCGTAAATAACGGTCTTGCCGTCACGCTTGAATTTTACAAGGTCGTTCTGACGCAAAAGCCGCAGCTGATGCGAAAGGGTGGATTGGTTTATGCCCAAAGCCTCCACAAGCTCGCTCACACACATATCATGGTCAAGCAGGGTGTAAAGTATTTTCAGACGGGTAGGGTCGCCGAATATCTTGAAAAAATCGCTGAGATCGTAGGCAATATCATCATTTATGGGTCTCATTTTATCCACTCCTTTTATATCAATCTTTATACATATGAACATCTGTACATATATTATATACTATAACATATCGTTTGTCAAGACAAAATTAATTGAGTTTCCATATTTTTTTTAAGAAAATTATTGTTTACGTTAGTAGTAGAGTTGCATTAGCCTTGGCTCCCCTTCTTTCAGGGGAGCTGGCGCGGCTTGCCGCGACTGAGGGG
>JAGAHK010000331.1 GCA_017627115.1 Bacillota bacterium
GCTTGCAATTCCGTTGGTTATGAGTATGTAGCAGAAATCTATTTCTGCGGAATACGAATATCATTGACAACAAGGAAGCTGTCTGTAAATTTTTTGCAGCAGCTTCTTTTTTTACTGCACAAAATAATGCTTTTTCACTTTTTTTATAGTTTATAATATAATGTAATAAAAAATGAGATGATGATAATGAAAATTTTTATCGATGCAGGGCATGGTGGCGATAATCCTGGTGCGGTCGGTGTTAACGGCATTGAAGAAGCGGATATTACGCTTGATGTTGCGCTCAGACTTGGCAGAATACTGAAAAACAGAGGGTATTCGATAATGTATTCGCGAACGGAAGATAAAACGGTAAGTCTTGTTGAACGTGCTGAAATGGCAAATGTATGGGATGCGGATTATTTTGTAAGTATACACTGTAATTCAAATGTTAACCCAAATATAAAAGGAACTTCAACTTATTATTATCGCACAGGCATAAGGGCGGAAAAACTTGCCGAAGATGTAAATACAGCGCTTGTTGAAATGATAAATACGCCCGATCTCGGAATATTTACAGCAAATTTTGCGGTTTTAAGAAGAACAAAAATGCCTGCTATACTTGTTGAGCTTGCGTTTTTAAGCAATCCGACCGAGGCAGAACTTCTTTCTCAGGCTTATTTCAGGGAAAACTGTGCAATAGGTATAGCAAACGGCATCGACAGATATATTTACGGATGAAAAAGGGCGAAGCTGCCCCAAATAAACCATTTAATAAAAAGGTAATAAACCTGTAACATAAATATACCGATTTCTATGGTATAATAAAAAGAAATACTATATATTTTATAAGATTATGAAATTTATGGAGATAAAATGGATCTTTTTGAATATGCAAGACAATCCAAAATGGAAAAGGAGTCGCCGCTGGCAGCAAGAATGCGACCCGAAACATTGGACGATTTTGTCGGACAGGAACATATAATCGGCAAAAATACGTTGCTTTACAGAAGTATAAAAGCCGACAAGCTCTCTTCCATTATATTATACGGACCTCCGGGTACAGGCAAAACAACTCTTGCTCATGTTATAGCACACAGCACAAAGGGGGAGTTTTGTCAGATAAATGCAACCACGGCAGGAAAAAAAGATATAACGGATATTGTGGAAAAAGCCAAAAATACTATAATATCAAGCGGGAAACGCACAATACTGTTTATTGACGAGATACATCGCTTTAATAAAGCACAGCAGGATGCCCTTTTGCCTTATGTTGAAGACGGAACGCTTATACTTATAGGGGCAACTACGGAAAACCCGTATTTTGAAGTAAACAAGGCACTTGTCAGCCGCAGCATCATCTTTGAACTTAAACATCTTACGACAGATAATATAAAGACTTTGCTTGAAAGGGCGATAAAGGATAAGAACAAGGGCTACGGTACTTTCAATATTGATATTGATGATAAGGCGCTTGATTTTATTGCGGATGTCAGCAGCGGCGATGCGCGAATTGCTCTTAATGCTCTTGAACTTGCAGTACTTACAACACAACCCGATAAGGATAATGTTATCTGCATAGATATTGAGACTGCACAGCAGTGCATACAAAAACGCGCTCTCAATTACGATCGTGACGGTGACAATCATTACGATACCATATCTGCATTCATAAAAAGCATGCGGGGCAGTGACCCCGATGCGGCAGTCTATTACCTTGCAAAAATGCTTTATGCGGGTGAAGATCCGCGCTTTATTGCAAGGCGTATAGTTATCTGTGCGTCCGAAGATGTCGGAAATGCAGACCCGCGCGCAATTTCGGTGGCAGTGGCTGCTATGGAGGCTGTCAATTATATCGGTCTGCCCGAATGTCGGATAAATCTGGCACAGGCAGCGGCGTATGTGGCTTGTGCGCCTAAAAGCAATGCAAGCGTTATGGCTATAGATATGGCTATGGAAGATGTAAAGCATATACAGACAAGCGGTGTACCTAATCATCTGCGTGACCGCCATTATCCGGGAGCAATAAAAATGGGACATGGTGACGGTTATAAATACGCACATGACTATCCCAATAACTATGTCCCGCAGCAGTATTTACCCGATGAACTTGTAGGAAAACAGTATTACGGCTTCCAAAACGGCTATGAACTTAAACTTAAAACATGGTTTGAAAAAATAAAAAACGGTGGTGATGATGAAATATGATAAAACGAATTTTTGCAATGCTGCTTATGATTGCACTTTTGCCTATACATATACAAACAGTGCATGCCGAAGAAAAAATGAAGGGTGTATGGGTAGCGACTGTGGCAAACATAGATTATCCTAAAAAAGCAACGGTTGATCCGCAGCAGCTGATGAAGTATGCCGATGAGATACTTGACAATTGTCAGCAGCTTGGCTTCAATGCCGTGTTTTTTCAGGTGAGACCCGCAGGTGATGCTATGTATCCTTCCAAAATATTCCCGTATAGTCAATGGCTTACGGGAAGTCAGGGGCTTGCTCCCGATAACGGTTTCGATCCTCTTGCCTATTGGGTAGAAGGTGCGCATAAGCGCGGTATGGAACTGCATGCGTGGATAAACCCTTACAGAATAACCAACAACGGTATTTCGCTTGACAGCCTTGCATACACTAACCCTGCAAGATCAAACAAGGAACTGACCATTCATTATTCAAACGGAAACTACTATTATAATCCTGCGCTTCCCGAAGTCAGACAGCTCGTTATCGACGGTATTCTTGAAATAGTCGATAATTACGATGTTGACGGCATACATATGGACGATTATTTTTATCCGGGCAGTGATATAAATGATGATATGGATTTTCAAAAGTATAATTCGGGATTTACAAATAAAGATGATTGGCGCAGAAACAACTGTGACTTGCTTGTACAGGGAATAAGCGAGGCTTTGAAAAACAAAGATGTCACTTTCGGTATAAGTCCGAGCGGTATATGGGCAAATAAACAGAATAACCCTCTCGGAAGTGATACAGGCGGTTTTGAGTCGTATTCGGCTATATATGCAGATACGAGAAAATGGGCCTTGAACGGTTGGATAGATTATATCGCACCCCAGGTATATTGGCAGATAGGGCATTCTATTGCCGATTACAAAACACTTGTGCAATGGTGGTCCGATACGCTTGCAAACAGTCCCACAAAGCTTTATATCGGCATAGGTGACTACCGCTGCCCCGATGCTGACAGCGACAGCGTATGGTACAACGGTGCCGAGATAAGTACACAGCTTGCACTGAACAAAAACTATGGCAAGATCGGCGGAGAGATACATTATAATTATACAAGCATAATGAAAATACCCGCACTGCAAAGTATCATAAAACAAAACTACGGAGGCAAAACGACAGCAAATGAGCCTGTAACACAGCCTACATCACAGAACGTGTCGGAGACTTCCGCACCTGTTGTGACCGAACAGCCTGTAACAAATACCGCTGTCACGGAACCGCAGGTCATAACGGAACCGACAGTTATTTCGGA
>JAGAHK010000332.1 GCA_017627115.1 Bacillota bacterium
ATACGCGCTATTCCAATCCTGTGGGTAAAGGGTACGTTTGCGCCCTAAATGTTTGCCGTTCTTTTTGGCTGCTTCTATACCCTCACGCTGCCGCCGTCTTATTGTTAAACGCTCTTGTTCTGTTATACTGGACAGGACTTCGATAAGGATGTTATTTATCATATCAAATATCCAGCTTTGTTCATCGGGCAGGTCAATAAGGGTCGTTGGCAGGTCAAGGACTTTAAGGCGGATACCTTGAGCCTTGAAATATTCAAGTTCGGTTTTTATATCTGTTTTATTGCGTGATAGTCTGTCGAGACTTTTTATAACCAAGGTATCGCCTTTCCGCAGAATGGAATTTTTTAAAGCCTGATAACCCATACGCTCCATATTTTTACCGGATGCCTTATCGGTAATTATCTCATGTACATCGGCACCCATATTTTTAAATGCCTCTATCTGACGGTCAAGGTTCTGCTCCGAAGTAGATACCCTTGCATAGTAGTAGGTCCTTTCCATAGAATCCTCCTTTCAAAAGTGTCCGAAAAGGTCAAACCGATTTTGGGAGATGTCCCAATGTTGATTTTGAGACTTATCGGACACAATTTGGGCTGTTTTTTCAATGTCTGTAAAGGTGTACCTTTTAGGACTGCGGGGCTTCATCAATTATATCGTCGCCGTTTATCTCGGTCATATCAACAGCTATCTCGTGCTTGATAGTTTCATCCGATGCTATGGCACGCAGAGATTCTGTTTTCAAGGGTGCGAATTTAAGCACACGTTTTATTGCGGTTTTCATAGCCATAGCTTCAAAATCCGTTTTCCATGGAGAATAACTGCTGTTGATGCCCTGTGAAAATTTTTCGGCGTGCATAACAACATCATCTTTTGAAAGCACTTCAAAACCATAACCGCCGTTGCTTAACTTGTACAAAGCATAGACAGCGATCATTTCACCCCTGTCTTCGAGTGCGGGCTTATGATATAACCTTGATTCAAGCCCCAATTCGTACTCGAATAAATCATTTTCATAGACTATCTGTGCTTGTATGGTCTGAACATTTTCGTTACGGTAGACCAGATCCAGCATACCTTTGTAGCCTACAATGAACTTACATTCGACTTTGCCCTTATTCTTATAAGGTATAAGATAAGCCTGTCCCAACGGAGTGTTGGGCTCAAGGCCTAACTGTGCGGCGTTCATAAGGGCTGCTATAAATGACATTTTAGTACACTCCAAAAGCTGCTTGTTTGTGTTAAGTGCAGATAAAGCCATTCTTGTAAACCTTTCGGGAGTAATAACGCTCGGCAAAGCCTTTTTTATTTCAGGTTCCATTGCCCTTATCATTTCAGCAATGTTCATTTCCTTTGTTATCTTCACGGGTACGGTACTTTCTGCTTTCTGGGCAAGAGTTTCTTTAAAATCCATAAGCTATACCTCCTTTACACTGTAATTGGCTTGACAGTAAATCTTCGGGAACTGCTTGGCTTCAAAAATTGCTTGTAAATATCGGGCAATTCCGTTTTAAGCCTTGCGGTATCTATTTTATTGCTGATGACGGACTTCCATGATATAAAGAAGTTGCTGTCCTCGGCAGTTTCGGCATCCTGCATATATGTCTTGACTTCCTGCTCTATCTGTTTTTTCTCGGTAGTTAGCTTGTCGATAAGTTCGTTTATTTCCTCACGGCGTTTGAGTTTAGTGTCGAACCCTATCAAGGGTATCGACTTTTCGGCTGTGCTTGTGCAGAAATAAGTATTGATAAATTCGTCTGTACTGTCCGAACCGTCTGGGTGAGGCATTTTGCCTTTTAGAACCTGCTCGTTCCAAAACTCATCTTCTATCATAATAAGATTGGATATTATTTCCTCATCGCGTTCCAAGCGTATGTACTTGAATTTCTTGCCGTAGATAAGCACCGCAATATACCAAGCGTCCATATCCAACACAGCCATATAGTGATAGCATTGTGCCAAGTAGTATGCAGGGATCTGCCCGTCTTTCCACTTGTCTGCCGAATACGGTGAAGCAGTTTTGCACTCCAATCCTGCGTTCTCGCCTATGATAAGCCTGTCTACATCAGCAAGCATAAACGGGTGTTCTTTATGTACATACATAGCGTTGCTCTTGCGTACTTTCAAACCTGTTGCCTCACAAAACCTCTGTGCAACATAGTCTTCAAGGTCCCGTCCCTGTTTCATGGCTTCGTTGTCATAGTCACTTATATCATCCGTGGTCTTGTCTATAAATACATCCATTGCGGATCTGTACGGGTTAAGTCCACAAACCGCACCTGCATCCGAACCGCCGATTCCGTTTTTGCGTAATTTCAGCCATTCTTCTTTTGAAATATCCTTTGTTTTTGCGTAGATCTTGCACATGATCCATTCAACCTCCTCAAAAAATATGCGGACAGCTGTTATACTGCCCGCAAGTCTTTTACTTACCTATTTCTTCAATTACTTCCTGTGCAACGGCAATTACTACTTCCGAAAGAGCCTTTGCAAAGATTTTCATAAAAACATCATTGGTGTTCACCTTCCTTCACAAGAGTATTGTGTCAATATTTATTGCTAATGGTAACGGTTGCTTTTTGTTATCACTATGCGTATTGACACAATTATAATATATTTTTCAAACTTATGATTTTTCGGCATATTCGTAAAAAATACGATTAAATAAAAAAAATCCCGATACATGCGATATTGCGATCGCTGTATCGGGATATTGATCCGATCAATAGCTATTCAGTAAAAAAGCCATATATAAAGGAAGTGTAAGCATTTTATCGC
>JAGAHK010000333.1 GCA_017627115.1 Bacillota bacterium
ATCGTCCTCAACAGGCTCGTAAATACATTCTTCGTTGTCGCCCTCTATCTCCTTGAAGATAAATGCCTCGGGTTCGTCCTCGTCAAAGTCCTCGCTCTTTACAAGCAAAAGGTATTTCGTGTTTTTGTAGTCTATGCCGTCCACAACAAAAAAATCGGTCTCAACGCCGTTGTCGTCCGTCATTGTAACTACTTCGTATGTCTCGTCCTGACCTTCGAAAAGATCAAGGTCATCAATATTAAGCTTTTCTTCGTTATTATTGTTTTCGCTCATTTTTGTCTCCTGTTTGCTGCGCCGCTGTCAAGGTAGCCCTGTAAAATAAAGACAGCCGCCATTTTATCTATAACATTTTTGCGCTTGCTGCGCGATAAGTCCGCTTCAAGCAGTGAACGCTCCGCCCCGACGGTGGAAAGACGTTCGTCCCAAAGCTCCACCTCAAGCCCAAGCTCCTTTTCAAGCCGCTTTTTAAAGCGCTGTGTTTTTTCCGCACGGGGTCCCTCCGTGTTGTTCATATTTTTAGGATACCCCAAAACGATAAATTCAATCGCATATTCGGCGCAAAGCTCCTTTATCCTGGCTATGCTCGCAACAAGGTTGTCCTCCTCCTTGCGGCGTATTATCTCAATGCCCTGTGCAGTCCAGCCAAAGGGGTCGCTTACTGCTGCGCCGATCGTCTTTTCACCGAAATCCAAACCTAAAATACGCATATCTCAATCCGAAAGGTTGTTGTTTGCAAGATAGTAGTTGACAAATTCTTCAAGAAGTTCGTCACGTTCAAGTCTTGACATAATGGTACGCGCGTTTTTGTAGCTTGTGATGTAGGTCGGGTCGCCCGAAAGAATGTAACCCACTATCTGATTGACGGGGTTGTAGCCCTTTTCAAGCAAAGCATCGCAAACCTCCACAATAACGTCGTAAACAGGTCCCTGCGCACGCATCATTCTGTAACTGTGAGATTTGTCCTTCTTTAAAGCATCCTTTAAATTGCCCATTACCTGGGTCTCTGACATTTTGTTGTCCAAATTGATCGCCTCCATAGCATTAAATAATATTGTATTATAATGTATTAAATTTTGTCACGGACATAAAACACTACTGTAATAATAACACGTTTTGCCCGATAATGCAATAGATAGAAAAAAATGTAAGGTTATTGTAATAAAAAACGCTGCCGACAGTAAAATTAGAATTCTAAATAAGATTAAATGTTTCTCTCTCAAAACTTAAACACTTTTAAATTTTCTCTAATGACTTTCTAATTTTGCGGCTTTATACTGATATCATCAACCGAACGGAACACAGTTCCACAGGCAAAGCATCCGAAAACGGATTTAATATAAGGAGTGATAAATATGGCAATAGAAACTTTCAACAGATACGAAACAAAGTTTTTGCTTAACAGAGTTCAGTTTGAGGCTATGAAAAAGGCTCTTGCCGACAAGGTAGTGCCCGATGCCTACAATGTGGACGACAAATGCTACACAATATGCAACATCTACTATGACACAGCGGACAGCGCACTGATAAGGGCTTCCCTTTCAAAGCCCGCTTACAAAGAAAAGCTGAGGCTGCGCAGCTACGGTGTACCGAAGCCCGGGACACCCGTTTTTCTTGAAATAAAGAAGAAATACGATTCCATAGTGAACAAGCGCCGCACAAAGATAGGCATAAAGGCTGCCGAAGTGCTGACCGAGCACAGGATAATGCCGCCGAAAGCGGATTATATGAACGCACAGGTGCTTGACGAGCTTTACTACTTTGTGAACATATACGATGTTATGCCGAAGGTATTTATAGCCTATGACAGACAGGCGTACACGGGCATTGAGGATAAGGACCTGCGCATAACCTTTGATACGAACATCAGGACAAGGCGCTATGACCTTTCGCTTTTAAGCGGCGATCACGGCACGCAGCTGCTGAACGAGGGTGTCTGGCTTATGGAGATAAAGTGCAGCGGCGCAATGCCGATGTGGCTGGTATCTATTTTAAGTGAGAACAGGATATACAAAACATCATTTTCAAAATACGGCACAGAATACAAACAATTTTTACACGGAACAGGAGTGAAGACATATGCTTAATATACAGGACTTTTTACAGGGAATTCAGGACTCGATGACGGCGATAACGCCTATGCAGATATTGGTAACGATGCTCACAACGGTGATACTCGGTTTGCTTATTGGCTTTACCTACCGCAAAACCACTGATGCGGGCGATTATTCAAGGGGGCTTTTCCATACGCTTGTTATGGTGCCCGTGCTTATCTCACTTATCATAATGCTTATCGGCAGCAACGTGGCAGGTGCATTCAGCCTTGCAGGTGCATTCTCCATCATTCGTTTCAGAAGTACACAGGGCAATTCAAAGGATATAAGCTATGTGCTTTTCTCGGTTGCGGCAGGTCTTGCCTGCGGTGTGGGCTTCTACCTTTACGCTGTTGTTTTCACGGCTATCCTCTGCGTGATAGTGCTTGTATTCAAGGCTGTCGATCTCGGCTCGGCAAAGAACAGTGCATATTCCTTAAAGATAACCATACCCGAGAACCTTAACTTCAAAGGCGCTTTCGATGATGTACTCAACGAATACTCTGCGGGCTGGAAGCTTTCAAAAATAAGAACTGCGGATATGGGCAGTGTTTTTGAACTGAGCTATGATGTGGAACTTGCAAATGATGTTGACATAAAGGACTTTATAGATAAAATACGCTGCAAAAACGGAAATCTGACAGTAATGCTCAATCTTGCGGCAACAAGAACAGACTTCTGATAAACATACAGCTAAAGGGGGTGTCGCATTAAGCTCCACCCTCTGGCAAAAAACAGGTTTTTTGCCAATTAGCAGACTTGTCTGCGTGCATCAAAGATACACTTGCAAGTCTGTAGAGTATGCAGACTTCATG
>JAGAHK010000334.1 GCA_017627115.1 Bacillota bacterium
AGTAAACGCCCAAAGTCCAAAGACTTTTGTCGTTTACTATATTTATATTCTGTCCGCGGCTTTAAAATTCACGCTTTCGGGCTGTATTCTGTCAAACTCCCTGAGTCTTGATGCAAGACCCGTATACCGCATGACCTGTCTGTTGTTATCGACCATACGGAACACCGTTTCCTTGCTGCCGAGTATCACCGCAAGTTCTTTTGCACGCGTAATGCCCGTATAGAGCAGGTTTCTTGTCATCAGCATCTCGGGACCGTTCAGCAGCGGCATAATGACCGCCTTGTACTCGCTGCCCTGACTTTTGTGTATAGTCACGGCATAGGCAAGCTCCAGCTCATCAAGCTGCGTAAAATCATAGGATGCAAGCTTGTTTTCGTCAAAGGTGACTTCAAGGCTTTTATTATTGGTATCAATAAAGGTGATAACGCCCTCGTCGCCGTTGAAAACGCCTGCGCCGTCCTCTACGGTGCGGCCGTTTGCGCCGAGGATATACCACGGCATATCATAGTTGTTTTTTATCTGCATAACACGGTCTCCCAAACGAAAGACAGTACCGCGGAACTCCTTTTCCGTTTTGGTCACAGACGGCGGATTAAGTACATTCTGCAAAAGCCTGTTCAGCTCATACATACCGATAGGCGATTTGCGCATAGGCGTAAGCACCTTTATATCCAAGGGGTCGCAGCCGAGATATTTCGGCAGACGTTCGGAAACAAGACCGACAAGTGTAGTAAGAAGTGCGTCGCTGTTATAGCGCTGCATATAGAAGAAATCGCTTTTGTTATCGGTCATATCGGGGTAAATGCCGTTATTTATCTTATGCGCATTCGTGATTATAGCGCTTTGCTGCGCCTGTCGGAATATCTCGGTAAGTTTTACGCAGGGTACTATGCCCGATCCGAGAATATCGTGCAGGACATTGCCTGCGCCCACAGACGGCAGCTGGTCGGCATCGCCCACAAGTATCAGCTTCGTGCCTGCGGCAACAGCCTTTATAAGATAATACATCAGCGGCACATCCACCATAGAGACCTCGTCTATGATAATACAGTCGGCATCTATGGGGTCTTCCTCGTCATGGGCAAAGCTTTGGCGCTGTCTGTCCTCGTTAAGGAAATTGGTGCCGAGAAGTCGGTGGATAGTGCGTGCCTCCCTGCCCGTTGCCTCCGACATACGCTTCGATGCCTTGCCCGTAGGTGCGGCAAGCTCTATCTGCATTCCCTCCTGCTCCAGCAGGTCTATTATAGCATTTATTATAGTGGTCTTTCCCGTACCGGGACCGCCCGTGATAACGAACACGCCCTCGGACATCGCCGTTTTTATGGCATCAAACTGACCGTCCGCAAATTTTATATTCTCCGAAAGTTCGATATTTCGTATCTCCGCCTCGATAAAGGGGTTTGTGTTCGCCTTATGCGCCGCCATTTCCACAAGACGTTTTGCGATATAGCTTTCCGCGTAGTAAAAAAAGTTCAGATATATTTTGCGCGGTTCGCCGTTTTCTATCCAGATAACACTTTCAATGTGCATCTGCATAAGGTTTTTGGCAATGTTCTCCGCATCGGTCTCAAGCAGGTCACAGCATTCTTTTAAAATAATATCCTCGGGCAGATATGTATGTCCGTTTGCGGAAGCCGAATCGAGAATATATTTCACACCCGAACGAATACGATGCGGCGAGTCTGCGGCAATACCGAGTCTTTGTGCGATATTATCCGCCGTTTTAAAGCCTATGCCCCAGACTTCATCCGCAAGGGTATAGGGATTTTTCTGCACGGTGGATATAGTCTTATCCTTGTATTTTTTGAATATCTTTGCCGCATGGCTTATAGAAACGCCGTATTCCTGCAAAAACATAACGGCGCGTGTAAGCTCGTTCTGCTCCCTGAATACCGCGCCTATCTCCGTGGCCTTGTTGATGGTTATGCCCTTTATCTCCGCAAGGCGCTGCGGCTCCGTATCTATGATAAAAAGTGTATCTTTGCCGAATTTAGCGACTATTTTTTTAGCTATGCCTTTGCGCACGCCTTTTATTATGCCGCTTGCAAGGTAGCGTTCAATTGCCTTTTCCGTCTCGGGCAGGCTTTTCTGATACGATATTATCTCCAGCTGACTGCCATAGGACGGATGCTTTACCACACGGCCAAGCACACGCAGGCTTTCGCCGAGATTTATATCGGGCATATAACCCACACAGCAGACAATGGTATCTTCCTCTTCGTCATCATCCACAAGCAGGTTCAAAACGGTATAGCCGTTGTCGGCATTGGCATATATTATGTTGTCGATAACTCCCGAGATCTTTATTTCGTCCATTAAAAATAACTCCGTCTCAAATTAACTTGGTAATATCGTCTGCACTTTTGCAGTTTCAGTAAAATTTGTTGTTTTTTCTGTAATTCATAGGCGAAATGCCCTTTGCTTTTTTGAAAACATCGCCAAAATAGTTGCTGTCGTTAAAGCCGCAGCGAATGGCTATATCGGTAATTGAAAGGCTTGTTTCCACAAGCATTTTTGCGGCTTCCTGCAAGCGCACGTTGACAAGGTATTCACGATAACCGAAGCCCGTTGCCGCCTTGAATTTTTTGCTGAAATAAGTCGGGCTTATGTTTATATGCGCCGCAACAGACTCCAGCGTGAGCGGCGAACTGTAGTTAAGGCGGATATAACGCGCCGCCTCCTGCATAAGGCTGTCATCGACATTAGGCTGATTTTCGCCGCTGTACATTTTTTTAAGCCTGATAAGACAGATAACAAGTTCGTGAATAAGCGCCCTGCCGCTGTCATCCGAAAAATCATCGGGGTTTTCATACTCCGACTGTATATGGCGAAAAAGCCTTTCCACATACTCACGGCGGCTGGGATGCAGCGTTATAACGGGATTTTCCGAAAAAAGCTTTTCAAAGGCCGCCTTTTCCTCGGGTATATCATTTATATACTTCTCGTTGAATTTGCAGGCTATACGCTCATGAGCGCGCTCGTTGCCGTATGTGGTCTTATGTATGACTCCTTTTGAGATGACCACAAGATCACCCTTATTTATGTTATAGATGGAATCGTTGATAAAGTACCTGCGCGAGCCGCTTAAAAGATAATATATCTCATAAAAATCATGGACATGTGAAGTGTCCATCTCAAAATATGAATCGTATTTAACGCGCGTTACCCGAAAATTGTCCATGAATTGCTCACCTGCTTTTTGTTTTTTTTAGGAACGCTGATTTAAGGATACCAAAAATAATTTTGCGCATTTGCTTAACGGCTCTGTTTGCTATGTTCAGCCTAATGGGTTGGATGGCGGCTAAGCCGTCCAACCTGTGTCGTTGAGCCTCTACGCGCTTGTCGCGCGTAT
>JAGAHK010000335.1 GCA_017627115.1 Bacillota bacterium
CTATGACAGAGAAGCAGGAACGATAACAATAGTTGCACAGGCTGTCGGCAAGTCCACAATGGAACTTATGAATTTTAAAGAGGGCGAGTATGTATCGGACTTTGTAGGTCCGCTCGGCAGACCGTCCGACCTTTGTGAACTCAGCGACGAGGAGCTTGCAAAGAAAAAGATCATCTTTGTTGCCGGCGGTGTCGGCGCAGCACCTGTTTATCCCCAGGTAAAGTATCTTAAAGAAAAAGGCATCAAGGCCGATGTTATTATCGGCGCAAGAACAAAGGATCTCCTTATTCTTGAAGACGAGATGAAGGCGGTTGCCGATAATCTTTTTATTTCAACGGATGACGGTTCTTACGGTTTCCACGGCGTTGGTTCAAAGCTTCTTGAAAAGCTTATTAACGAGGACGGCAAGGAATACAACCATGCTGTTGTTATAGGTCCCATGATAATGATGAAATTTACGGCAATGACAACAAAGGCACTCAATATCCCCACTATCGTAAGCCTTAACCCGATAATGGTTGACGGCACCGGCATGTGCGGCGCCTGCCGCCTGACAGTCGGCGACGAAGTGAAATTTGCCTGTGTAGACGGTCCTGAATTTGACGGTCATCTTGTAAACTATGACGAAGCTATGCGCAGAAGCGCAATGTATAAAACAGAGGAAGGCAGAGCCAGACTCAAATTTGAAGAAGGCAGCACACATAAAAACGGTGGCTGCGGCTGCGGAGGTGACAAATAATGGCAGACAGAATGCACAAAGTACCCGTAAGGGAACAGGACCCGAAGGTCAGAGCAACAAATTTTGACGAGGTTTGCCTCGGTTATAATAAGGAAGAAGCTGTTGCGGAAGCAAGCCGCTGCCTTAACTGCCCCAAGCCCAAATGCGTTGGCGGCTGCCCTGTAGGCATCGACATCCCCGGCTTTATCAAGCATATTAAGGAAGAAGATTTTGAGGGCGCAGCAAAGACTATTGCAAAATACAGTGCCCTTCCCGCTGTCTGTGGTCGTGTTTGTCCGCAGGAAAATCAGTGCGAAGGTCAATGTGTACTCGGCATCAAGGGTGAGCCTGTATCGATCGGCAAGCTTGAGAGATTTACGGCAGATAACGCACGCGAAGCAGGTATCGACTTATCCGACAGAGAGCCTTCAAACGGCAAGAAAGTTGCTGTTATCGGTGCAGGTCCCGCCGGTCTTACCTGTGCAGGCGATCTTGCAAAGAAGGGCTATGAAGTAACTATTTTCGAGGCTCTTCATAAAGCAGGCGGTGTGCTTGAATACGGTATACCCGAATTCAGACTTCCCAAAGAGAAAGTAGTTAAAGCAGAAGTTGAAAACATCAAAAAACTCGGTGTTAAAATAGAAACAAATGTGATCATCGGCAGAACTATAACTATAGATCAGCTTTTTGACGAAGAAGGTTTTGAAGCCGTATTTATCGGAAGCGGCGCAGGTCTTCCCAAATTTATGGGTATCCCCGGTGAGCAGGCAAACGGCGTACTTTCCGCAAACGAATTCCTTACAAGAGTTAATCTTATGAAGGCCTTTGACGAGAACTATGACACACCCGTTAAGATAGGCAAGAAAGTTGCTGTTATCGGTGGCGGCAATGTTGCTATGGATGCCGCAAGAACAGCTTTAAGACTTGGCAGCGAGAGCCACATTGTTTACAGACGTGCGCTTGAGCAGCTTCCTGCGCGTGTTGAGGAAGTTCATCATGCCAAAGAAGAAGGAATTATCTTTGATATCCTTACAAACCCCACAGAGATACTTGTTGATGAAAACGGCTGGGTAAAGGGTATGAAATGTGTTAAGATGGAACTCGGCGAGCCTGACGAGAGCGGCAGAAGAAGCCCCGTTGTTATCGAAGGCAGCGAGTTTGAAATGGACGTTGACACAGTAATAATGAGTCTCGGTACCTCCCCTAATCCTCTTATCAGCAGCAACACACCCGGTCTTGAAACAAACAAGAGAAGATGTATCGTTGCAGAGGAAGAAACAGGCAAGACAAGCCGTGATGCCGTTTATGCAGGCGGCGATGCCGTAACAGGTGCAGCTACGGTCATTCTTGCGATGTGCGCAGGCAAAAAAGCCGCAGCGGCTAATGACGAATATCTGAGCAATAAATAATATAAAAAAAGAGTGAGTTCCCGAAAGAGCTCACTCTTTTTTATTATCAACCGCCAAATTTATCTATAAGATATGCAAGCGTAGTCTCAGGAACGATACGGCTTATCGTCGCAAAGTCCTTATCGTTCAGGCAGCGTCTTACACGGCTTGCACTTATTACTTCACCGCCGTTTTCAAGACGCGGTATAACAACAAACTTCATACCGCAGGCAGGAAGGATGCGCTTCATTGTCTCGTTATACTGTCTTGTGACCATATCAAGAGGTTCTTCACCGGCAAATCTTGTCTTTATGCCCAATGTGGGCGCAATATAATTGGCAAAAAGTTCAACGTCATTCGACGGGTCGATCGTTGCAGAACCGAGATTATCTTTATTGAAATACTCGGGGAATGTCAAAGTAGATATCATAAAGTTGCCGCTTGGCAATACCTCAACATTCGGAAGATCGGCAGTACCGCGCTGGACAAGCATAAATCTGTCGCTGAACGGGAATATGGATTTATCTTCTTCAACAACAAATACATAAAGCTTCTCCACCTGACTTGCCGCTGTTTCAATAAGGTATCTGTGACCCAGAGTAAACGGGTTGCAGTTCATAACAATAGCACCAATATTGCCCGTAGGTGTCTGTGTACGATGTTCCTTGAGTTTATCCAGGAATTCCGCAAGTTCGGGATAAGGAGGCAGTATCTCATTTGCTTCTTCTTCCGCCATAGAGAAGAAGTGGTCACTTACCTCATGATCATCACGCAGACTTGTTTCAATAGTATTGTAAATATATTCCGCTATCTTGTTATTTACAACATGGTTAAAGTGCTCGGGCGAATCAAGGAAATACTCACGCTTTTCAATAGTAAGCTTCATAATAAGGTCAAGCAAATAATTGACGTCTATGCCTTTTTTGCGGTAAACCTCATAATGACGGTAAAGAATTATAACTATGTCACCATCGCGAACTTTAATGTTGCGCAGTTTTTTGTTGATAGCCGTATCGGCTTCAACACCGTAGTTAATGACCTGATACTGGTCAAAATCAAGGTTGATATAACGTTGCAGCTGACTTGCTATAGTGAATTTATCCTCAACGAAACGTCCCATGGCAACACATTTACCGAAGAAATGTATGGTATGTATCGGGTTTTCGGGCGCATTGGTCGTAAGACGGCAGCCGTTTACCGTATTGTAAAAATCGGAATGGAACTCCGCATATTTTCTTATGCCGTTGACCTCGACAGCATTGGGACGGGTCAGTATACCCTCAACATACTCGGGAGAGTAAAGCTCACAGAAGAAATTGCGGATATCGTTTTCATACTTTTTATCCTTAACAAGCATATGCAAAAACGGTGTGCGCTTGAAGGTTTCAAGTCCGCGTGCTTTAAGCATAAAATTAAGGGTGAATATTTCGGGATAAAGGAATGTAAACACCTGCACTCCACCCTCTTTAAGACGAGGAAGCACATTCACAGCCAGATCGTAGCTCATGGCAAGCTCTGCACATATGGAATTATGATTTATAGCATCAACTTTAAGGCCTTTCTGTGTTACATTGATCTCCGGTGTTATGCCGAAATAAAGTATGGCATCAAACTTCTTTTCGGGATAAGAAAGCACTTCTATTGCTCTGCCCGCATCCGAAAGTTTGATTTGTTTTTTTGTAACAAGACCTGTATTCTCGGGGCTGTATTTTTCCATAAGCGCCCTGTGCATCTGCTGTGCAAGCTGTCCGTTGCCGTATACAAGCACAGATTTGTAGCGCATATCTATAATGTCAATGAACTCATGGAGCATTTCATCATAATAAGGATAATCGTTAACGAACCAATTGAATATCTCTGTCTCGTTTATCCTTTTAAGAAGGTCTGAAAGCATACATGATTCAAGCGTATATCTGTCATAAGTGGCCCTGCGGACTTTGTACATTGAAATATTCGTTTCAACAACAAGTTTTGCATTGGGACAATAACCCAAAGACTCACTCAAAGTGCGTGTTATAGGCACACGGGTATCATTGCAGAAATCCTCGTCGGATACTTGCACCACAGTTCTCACACCCGTACCGTCAACAGCATCCAAAAAA
>JAGAHK010000336.1 GCA_017627115.1 Bacillota bacterium
CCGAAAGCTTACCGCGAATAAAAAAAGAGTGGATACGCAATGACCCACTCCTTTTTGTTTGTTATCTAACTGTTTTAAGTATACCTATAACATCCAGCATATCAGCTGTGCCGTCTCCGTTTCTGTCTGCCGCAGCAAGCTGTTCTTTTGTGAGGTAAGCCTTGTTTATGTGTTTCAAAAGCATTACCGCATCTTTATTTTCTACTTTGCCGTTAAGGTCGGTATCACCCAATAATTTGTTTGAGTATTCTTTGCCGTCATATAAAACGGAAAGATGAGTGCTGTCAAGCACGGGTGCATCGTCCGAACCGATTGTCTGATACCATGCGCCCATAGCGGTGCTGTTGTTGAGCAGCCAGCAAACTTCGCCCGAAGCAAACTGTGCGGCTGTTTTTGAAGCAGTACCCTCAAGTGCTGTGCGGTAAGGAGCATCAAGGCTGTAGCAGGCTGTTAAAGTTGAGAGGAGTGCATTGCCTGCGATACCGCCTTTGTTTACCATATTGTTGCCGGTACACTTTGTTGTGCTTAAGCTGTAGGAATTGTTTAACTTTGAGTTGTATATATAACCTATGATACCGCCTGCGTTGTTTGATGCCGTAACACTTCCGCTGCTGTGGCAGTTGGAAATGGTGCTGCTGAACAAACCGCCTGCAATACCGCCCGCAGCCGCATTTGAAGCGATTATAATGCTTTCTGCGCCGCAGTTTTCAATTGTACCCGAAGCGTAGCCCGCTATAGTACCGACATAAGAATAACCGCTGATATATGTGTCCTTAATGCAAACATTTTTTACGCTGCCTTTTAAATAGCCGAAAAGACCTGTGCCCTGAGTTGCTTTCTCTATATAAAGACCCGATATGGTGCAGCCGTTTCCGTCAAATATACCTGCGAATGCGTTGCCGGAGTCTTTTCCTGCAGGTGTCCAGATATATTTTCTGTTTGCAGCATTAAAACCGCTTTCTGTGAGCAGGTCCTCGTTTGCGGTAATATCGCTTCCGAGCATGGCGTTTATTGTTGTTTTGCCGTTAAGTACCTGTTTTGAAAACCATACAAGCTCGGGATAACTTGATATGATGTAATATTCAACACCGTCAACTGTCTTTGTTGCGGGTTCGGGGTCGGTGCCCGATTTGTTTGAATACACACCGCCCTCAAAAGGAGTATTATCAAAGTCGGTGTAGACCTGTGAGTATACGGTGCCGTGTGTATCATCGCGTACAGGCAGGCTGTCCTTGCCGATCGTCTGATACCATGTTTGTGTGCCGTCGGTAATATTTCCGTTGATTATAGAGCAAACTTCACCCGAAGCAAACTGTTTGTCGGTCTTTGAAGAAACGGAAACTATTGATGCCGAGCCAACAGCAGGTGAGAATTTCGAGCAGCTGTTTTTTGCGTTTTTTGAAGCATCTGCAACTGTGCCCACAACACCGCCTGAATTTGTGCTGCCGTAAACATTGCCTGTTGTATAACAGCCCGATACTTCGGCATTGCCGCCGCATGAACCTGTAATACCGCCTACGCCCGAATTGCCGTAAACGGCAGCACTGCTTGTACAGTTTTTGATGGAACCGAGGTATGTACAGGAGCCTGAAATTGAGCCGACATCATTTGTACCTTTAATATAGGAGTCCTTGATATCAAGGTTTTTAACAACACCGTTGCCTGCTATATTGCCGAATAATCCGACATTGTTTGAGTCTGTGTCGGCATAGATGCCTTTTATGGTTTTGTTATTGCCGTCGAAAATACCCTGGAAACTGGTCGATGTGTTGCCTGCGGGTGTCCATTTGTAAACGGCATTTGCTGTGTTCAAACTGTCATCGGCTTTGAGCAGGGATGTGTTTGCGGTGATATCGTTTTCAACAAATGCATTTATTGATTTGTTGCCGCCGTTTACCTGCTTGGAGAACCATACCAACTCGGCATAATTCGTTAATACATAGTATTCCGCACCGTCAATGGTTTTAACATCGGGATTTACTGTTGCTGCTGTGTTTGAATAGCTGCCGATAAGAAAAGTTTTGTTGTCAAAATCGGTATAGCCGTTTTTGTAAAGCGTTTTATGCTGTGAGTCAAGTACGGGCGCAGAGTCGGTACCGAGTGTCTGATACCATGCGCCGACGGAAGCCTCTTTGTTAAGTATCCAGCACACTTCGCCCGATGAAAAGGCTGCGGCATCTTTGACATAAGCATTTGTTATACTGTTGCTATTTGATTCGCCAAAAAGCTCACCCGAAGCGCATACGTTGGTTATAGTGCTGTTTGAGGCGCTTCCGGCAAAACTGCCCGACATAGCGCTGCCCCTTACGGAAGCAAGCGAATAAACGGAATCAATTACGGCAATGTAGGTCTCGCCTGCGATACCTCCTGCGTTTTTACCGGATACATAGCCTGTAAAAGATGAGTTGCGTATATCACCGTAGCATTGACCGGCGATACCGCCCGCTGCTGCGTTGCTGCCGCTTATATAGCTGTCCTTTACAGTCAGGTTCTGTATAGTGGCGCCGTCTGCGGTACCGAAAAGACCGCAGCTTTCAAGTGTGTTGTCGTTGATATACAAGCCGCTTATGGTATGGCCGTTGCCGTCAAAAGTACTTTGATAAGGTGTGCTTATATTGCCGATAGGCGTCCAGGTGTATACGGCTGAAGCTGTGTTCAGACCGTTGCTTGAATTAAGCAGATTTGTGTTGATGGTTATGTCGGCCATGAGTTTTGCCGAAGCAGAACCCGAATTTGCTATCTCGGCAAAGCCGTAAAGCTCGTCCGCATTGTTGATGAGGTAATAATCCCCCGATTTCTGCGGCGTGACCGAGCTGTGTTCCGCTGCATAAACATCGGTTAAAAGAATATTGGAAAAATGTGTGAATGCAGGGGCTGAAATAAGTACACAAGCACCTAATAAAGCCGCGGCAATGCCACATACTTTCCTTTTTTGACTTTTTTTCATAAAATGTTTTCCCTCCTTGATTTTATGTTGTCTATTTATAATTATAAAATAGCACATTAAACTTGTCAAGAATGGGATTGTAGATTTTTTTGCCTCGCTCTTGTGCTTTTTTGTATTATATTTCTTTAGAGGTACCCTAAAGAGGTTTTATTTGCATTATCGGTATAATTGATATGAAGTGTATAAAACACTTGCGATAAAGGGAAACTAAATAAAAAAATAAAAATTTGAAAAATTTAAAAAAAGTATTGACAAATGCAATTAGATTGTGTACAATGTAATTGTAATCAATCGAAATAAGTTAAAAATCTTTTACGGGAGGTAATACAAATGAGTATATATGATTTTAAGGTAAAGGCACAGGACGGCAGCGAGGTTTCGCTTGCAGACTACAAGGGCAAGGTGCTTCTTATTGTAAACACCGCAACAGGCTGCGGCTTCACACCGCAGTATGACGAATTGCAGGATCTTTATGACGAATGTCACGATAAAGGGCTTGAAATACTCGATTTTCCCTGCAACCAATTTGCGGATCAGGCACCCGGTACGGATGAGGAGATACATTCTTTCTGTACGGGCAGGTTTGGCATAACTTTTCCGCAGTTTTCAAAGATAGATGTAAACGGCGAAAACGCGATACCGCTTTACAAATATCTCACCGAAAACACCAAGTTTGAGGGCTTTGACGGTCCTATGGGGCTTATGCTTGCGGGTGTTGTCAAAAAGTATGACAAGGACTACAAAAACAACGGCAATATCAAATGGAATTTCACAAAGTTCCTTATCGACAGGGACGGCAATATAGTTTCACGCTTTGAGCCTACGGCGAATATGAAAAAAGTGTGTGAAAAAGTTAAGGAGGCATTATAATGCATTACGATTACAGAACGGAAAATGTTTGTTCACAGATGATAAGCCTTGATTATGACGGCGAAAAGGTAAGCAATATACAGTTCATGGGCGGCTGCAACGGCAATCTTAAAGCTATTTCAAAGCTTGTTGACGGCTGGGAGCCCGAGAAGATAAATGCGATACTTGCGGGAAATACCTGCGGCAGACGTCCCACATCCTGCGGCGATCAGCTTGCAAAGGCTGTTATGGCGGCAAAAGAGGAATATGCAAAGCAAAATGCTTGACGGAGGTAAGTTATGAATATTGCGGTAAGATATTACACACGTTCGGGCAATACCAAAAAAGTCGCAGATGCGGTCGCTGCCGCTGTTGGCGTGCAGGCAAAGACTGTGGCGGAGCCGCTTGAAGAAAAGGTCGATGCGCTGTTTCTGGGCAGCTCGGTCTATGCGGGCGGTGCGGACGGTTCGGTTATAAAATTTATTGCCGACAACAAGGATAAAATAGGCTGCATTTATAATTTCAGCACGGCTTTTCTGCCCGTTTCCACTTATAAAAGAATAAGCGCCGCAGCAAAGGCGAACGGCGTTTCGGTATCGGAAAAGGAATTTCACTGCAAAGGCTCGTTTATGGGCATGAACAAAAGCAGACCCGATGAAAACGACCTTGCGGCTGCTGCGGAATTTGCCAAAAATGCGGTAAAGGATGTTTAAGATGGACAAGTATGATTGTTTGAAAATAGAAAATCAGCTCTGTTTTCCGCTTTATGCCTGCTCAAAGGAGATAATAAGGCATTATAAGCCCTTTCTTGACGAGATAGATCTGACCTACACGCAGTATATCGCAATGATGGTGCTGTGGGAGAAAAAGTGCCTGTCCGTCAAAGAGTTGGGAAGCTGCCTTTATCTCGATTCGGGCACGCTTACGCCCGTGCTGAAAAAGCTTGAAGCAAAGGGCTATATCGAAAGAAAACGCTGCGAAGCCGATGAGAGGAGCCTTAATGTCACTCTTACGGACGAAGGCGAGAAATTAAAGGACAGCGCCGCGGAAATACCGCCCAAAATGGGCAGCTGCGTTAACCTTTCACCCGAGGAAGCGGGCGAACTTTACAGGCTTTTATATAAAATTCTTTCAAACGTAAACCAATAATTTTATGTTTCCCCCTTTTTTATATTTATATATAAACAAACGGCATCGCGCTTTGTGTGCGGTGCCGTTTGTTTTGTGATTATTCGGTTTCTTCCTCTTTTTCCTGCAGCTGCCAATAGGCATACAAAGTGTTGCTTCCTCTGTCGTATGTATGATCTTCAATGCCGTCTTTGTATTTTTCTTGATAATTCTTTATTATATCGAGCATTTCCAGCTCAAATGAGTGGAACGGGGGTTCACTTTCGGTGTTTTTGCTTTTCGGTTCGTAAGAATTATAGTATTTTCCGTTATATTTTAAAGTTATGTCAACGCCGTCGTGGATACGGGATGAATAGTAGTAATCATAGGGTACGGGCTTATAATTTTTCACAAGCTTTTTCATGTCCTTTTTAAGGGCTTTGGCTTCTTCATCGGTCAGTTTTACAATGACCGTTTCTTCGGGGGAGTAAAAAAATGCCGCGTATGTCATGCCCGTGCTCATCTGCCCGTGTCCGCTTATCTGCAAAAGCGAGTTGTCGTCAAGCAGTGAATAGTATACGTCCCTTGGCGACAGACCTTTCGGCGGAGGTGCGCCGCCGCTTTGGTCGTTGCGTATCATTTCAAAAACTATGTTGTCTTTGGGCGCGGTAAGTTTTGTTATGCCACAAACCGCCGCGGCAATGAAAACCGTGTATAAAATCAAAAACAGAACTTTTTTTGATGTTTTTCTTTTGCTTTTCATACATTTATCCCCTTCGTCAGCTTTTCCAACTCTTTCACAAACCCCTTGTTTTCAAGGGGTTTTTCCCTGTCCGTATTTACAAAAGCCGCACATATGGGGTCTTTTATGCCTGCATAGCGCAGGATTATTTTTGCGGTGGAAAATGCTTTGCTTGTATCCTTTGTGCTGCCGCCTCCGAGCAGGATGACAGCGCCTTTTTTTTCGCCTTTTACGGGGTTATGGTAGAAATACTGCCAGCGTGAGGCAAAGGTCAGCAATCCGCCCGTAAGCATCGAAAAATAAAGCGGTGAAACAATGATAATGTTGTCCGCTTTCCGTATTTTGCGGTAATACGCCTGCATATCGTCTTTTATGACACATTCGCCGCCTTTGCATCGGTCGCAGCCCGTACAGTGGCTTATGTTTTCGGCGCAGCAGGCGCAAACGCTTATTTCACCGCCGATATTCCGTTTCAGATAAGAAATGACTGCCGCACAGTTTCCGTCACTGCGCGGCGAGCCGTTTAAAATAAGTGTTTTCATATTTTTTGGTTAAGCGACCATACAGTATGGCTTATACTATCTTTCTTTTTATATGCCGTTATTCTTCTGCCGCTATCTCTAAGATGTTTATCACATCTATCAGATCTATTATATCATTGTCATACCGATCCGCATTTTCCTGCTGTGCGGCGGTAAACTCGGTCAGACCGTTTATGTATTTCATTACAATTGCGGCATCGACATCGCTTATTTCCATATCGAAGTTCACATCACCCGGTGGAAAATCATAATTTCTTACTTCTATGACAGTGCCGATCAGATAGCTGCTTTTGCCCCACTCGGGAGCAACATAGTCCACCAGTACGGGTTCAAAATGCGAGTCGCCGGCGGGTTTTAACGGGAAAGCTCTTTCCATATTTTTTATTGCATCAGTCGGAACATACGTAACGTTATCATTCGTGGAAAACGGAACATAATGTATCTGCCCGTCGGTCACTGTGCAGCTGTAAAAGTTAACAGCCTCATTGACATCGGTATATGTTATATATGCACCGTAGAAATCCCCGTTCCTTATGGAAGTTTCGCAGTCTTGTATATTTATTTCTATATAGGCCTCACTGCCAAGTGCCTTATATATTCCGCCGTTTATATTCAGTTTAGAATTGTTTGCATGGGGAGCATCCGCATTTATTACAGTATGCGTGCCTTTTTCGCTTTCGTAAATATAGCTGCCGCCGTTTATTGTAAACTCGCTGTTTGATTCGGAAGGCTTGTAGTTAAACATTGTGACCTTACTGCCGTTATTGGAAGTTGTTTTGTCACATATACATCCGCCCGTTTTGCTGTCGCCTATTGTCAGTTTTCCGCTTGTTATGCGGAATATACTTGTTTCTTCGGTAACGGGCATATCAACGGTTATACTGTGACCCGAAAGGTCAAGGTAATAGTCTGCATATCCCGTTTTTTCAACTGTCTTAAAACCGGAAGAGCCTGTGCTTATATCCGCGCCAAGCTTAAAATATACCACTGCCAGCCTGTTATCATATTTTGGGAATAAGGTATACAGCTGTTTATAATCATATATTATGAAAGGATCGCTTTCCGTGCCGCTGCCGCCGTATTCGCCTATTTTTATGTAGGTGTTTTTCCCGGTATTATTGATGACAGTATCCGAATTTGAATTGCTTACTTTTACAGTGGGTGCATTTATGTTTGCCCAGCCGTTATATCCAAGGGGCAGACTCATATTTTGCGTTACATTGCCGAAGTTTTCGCCGAGGGTAAGTTTTGTCAGAGATTCACAAAAAGAAAACATATCATATTTTTTTGCGTCATTTCCGACATTAAAACCGCTAAGATCCAGTGTTTCCACACTCTTACAATGTTCAAACATTTCGCTCATATCGATCAATTTATCGGTGTTGAAATTGCCGAGATCAATTACCTTTGCTGATTTGCAGTTTCTGAACATACCGTTTGTATCGGTAAGAATACTTGCATTTGATGCAGACAGGTCGATAGTTTCAAGTGATTCACAGCCCGAAAACATCGAAGATGCACTTTTGACTTTGGACATATCAAAGTTTGAAAGATTCAAATACTCAAGTTTGGCACAGCTGCCAAACATTGCGTTCATGTTTTCAACGTTAGATGTGTTGAATAAAGCAGCATTTACATATTGCAGAGTGTTGCAGTTATTAAACATAAAACTCATATCCGTAACTTTGCTTGTATTTATTTTTCCAAATGTTATTGTTTTCAGCTTATAACAATTTCCAAACATACTGCGAATGATACTCAAATCATCCGAATTAAAATCGCAAAGAGTTACGGAAACAAGGTTTTTGCATCCGTAAAACATTTCATCTGTTCTTATTACATTTGAACCGTCTGCTTTTGAAAGGTCAATGCTTGTTATATTTGTAAGATCTTCAAAAAGCTTTGCGCAGTGCTCCGGCAGTACCGAGCCCGATTTTGCTTCTATCTTTTTTATATGGGACCAGTCTGTCGACGGATCTTTGAGAGTATATAGATCTTCCTCAGTAATGTTGTCTGTAAGATATACCGTATCAAGACTTTCGTCTGTCACGATAGCGGCCGATACACTTGATGCAAAACCCGCTTCGCCATTACCCTCCGCAGGTGCAAATGCAATAATAAACGCCGCAAACACCGCCGCTGTCAAGATACTTGTTATTTTCATAAGATCGCCCCCTTGATGTTTTTTTGACCATATTAAACAGTCGTTAAAATCCTTTTTAACCGCCGCATAGTCTTGTTTCCTTAACTATACAATTATCCATTATAATTATATCAAATATTTGTTAAAGTGTCAATGATTGGTTACACACGGAAACACAATGATTGGTTACACACGGAAACAGCATTTACTTTTTCGGAAAACGGCCGCTGTATGACTCACATCACTATATGAACATAATTGATCCCATCAAAATAACTGTGCGAGCAACGGAGCGAGCGGTACAATATGAGCTTCAGCCCAATCAACTCTTCGCCGCGGCTCTTCTTATCAGCCTTGAAGGGATTGACCTTGATCCCGGGATACTCGAAATCTATGGAGACGCTGTTATGAAAGTTGACGTTCACACTGGCGACCAGTTGCGGGTTCCCCTCCCTCAACCTGAGATAGACCTCTTCAATGCAATTCTGTACGCCCAAAAGTTCGCTTATCTTCACTCCACGCATCTTGGCGTAATCCTCCAGCTCTTCATTAAAGATGCTGAGACTGGAAGAATCTTCGGAAAGAGAGCCCCTGAAGTAACCACTCTCTCCGACCCAGTGCGGTCTTATCGGCTTGACACTGATTATGCTGGTAAGCAGGATCAGGATTGGTATCCCGACCACTATCCCCATCACGAAGTACGCGGCGAAATTAGGCATAAATCTATGATCCGGCAGAATAGTCATCCCAAACAGTCCTGCCGCTGCTGACAAGATAAAAAGGCTTAGGATATAGTGCAGGTACTCTTTCGGGGTCTTAAGGAACACTTCCACGCTCTCCTTTTTTATATACCACAGATACCAGAGTCCCAAACCCACGATGACCGATGCAAGGCACTCATAGAAGGTATAGATTGACAATTGCCCCATACAGAACGCTGCGGCTATGCAGCCAATGCAGCAGCCGACCACTCCATAGGGGCCGAATATCAGTCCAAAGATGGCTGCAAGGGAATTCTTTATCCCTATGCTGTCGCCGAATCTAAGGAATTGCGTGAGCCTCACCGAAAAATCCAGGGCAAAATATGAGAAGGCACACCCTGTTATTATTCTTGCGTATCTTCTGATCAATTTCTTATCATGCATGTTTGATTTTTTCCTTTACAAAATCACAAAAATTAGCATCGGATATTAGGATGCCCATCACCAGGAGCGCGCCACCGAAAAACTTCATAAGTGTGGCTTCCTCCCTTTCGGTCCCGAAAATAGCTGCGAGGACAGGGGACATCAGCATCGTCATCAATATTTCGGTAGAAAATATCAGGGAGGTGCTAAAAGCGCTCACATATCTTTGGGCATAAACCTGCACGATGCCATAGAGACCGCGGATAAAAAGGCTTATGAACAGGACGCTTCCCCAGAATGCGGAATCTGTGGGTATGGCCAACGTGGACTTTTCCATAGCCGATTGGATAACCCATGTAGCCGCCGAGAAAAGAAAGTTGAAAAACAGCTGTCCCATCGCAAGAATAGCCGGATTTGACTTTGATGTGAGTCTATCTGTTGTGAGTATATAGACCGCAAAGAACAGATCCGCTATTCCAAGATAGAAAATATACAAACTTGCGAGCAACCTGATGTTCAGTCCCATAAACATAAATAGCCCAAGCAGCGCTACCGGGATTGCCGCCAAAACGTTCTTTTTAGGCTTCATCTTGAACAAGATGAGATTCAGAAGCGGGATGAACATAAAATTGGATGAGAGCACGCATGCGCTCACCGTAGCGTCCACCTTGGTCGTCCCCAACAGCATAAATATATTGTAGGCGAAGAGCTCCAACGAGAGTAGAAAGCTCTGAAATATCTGGGCCTTATCCAATCTTAATAGTTCTCCGAAAAAGACCATAAACACCAACACAAAGCCTATTCCATTCGTTATCGTCAGATAGGCAAAATGGGAAATCGTGTCGGGTATGTTCTTCAGGAATACATATTGTATAGCAGCAAAGAAAGTGATGATAAACAGTGACACATTGGCTTCAAATTTACTCATAGTTCTCCCTCGCAATGTATTTTTCCATAAGGACATCAGGATGATAGTCCATTTTCATCTGCCTTAAGCCGGTATCGCCCAAATCCTCTTCCCAGTTGAAGCACCGGAACCTTCGAGCGCACGATTCGGGCAGTTTTCTATTCAAAGCCCTGTATATATGATCGACCTTCCTGTCACCCTTCCCGACAAGTACATCGAAGCATTCGTCCGAAAGTGCGGCTCCATATGCATACCCGACAATATTCCCGTCTATGCGGATGATTATCCCGGAAAGAGCGAGATTTGTAAATTCGCCGATTTCCCTCTGAATTGCCTCGTTCTCCTCCATTAGTTCCGGAGCGTCCCCTTCCTGCATCCTCTCAAACATCCATGAACTCTGAAAATCCAGTATTTCCGGCAGAAGACGCTCATTTATATGCTCAACCCTAATCCTGCCCTCGTACTTTCGCTGAAAAGAATTATACTGATAACGCTTTTTGGCCATAGCCACGCCGCTTAATTTCACCAGTTTGTCCCTTGAATAAACATACTCTGAAAAATCCCGGGAATAGGTAAATTTGAAGCGTCCGGGCATAGCTTTCTCCATCCGCTCCCGGGCTTTTGCGGTGACAGTCTCAAAGACCGCTCTCTTCCCCTCAGAAGCCGCATCTGCAAGCACGTTTTCCAAAGCCTTAGCAAAGCCCCTCTTGTCATTGGGATTCCCCAGCGGACAGAGATAGACCTTCTCCCCGGTGCGCTTCAAGTGCGTGCGGCAAAGATAGAGCCATCCATCTTTTTCAAAGAAAGAGTCACCATATTTCCCAAAATGGCCATACATTGAAACAAAGGAATGTTGGCATGAATTCTCCCCATACCTAATGGAATAGGAGTCAATCAGCGGTTTGTCTGAAATCTCTACGGGCTTAAAATCCCAATTCATAACGCAGACCTCCGTACATCTTCTGATAATAGGACCATACAGGGGGCGGTCCTGTGTATGGCTTATATTTTCCGATCGTTAAGTATTGAAAGATACATACTGTGGTCATCGCAGGTGTAAAGCAGATATACCTTGTTTGCGGCATCTGCCGTGCCGTTTACGGTATCTGCGCCGTGGAGTATGTATTCCACATCGCTTTTTGCGGTGCAGTGGAAGCTTTCAAGGTGTTTTTGTATTTTTTCGGTGTCGTTTTTGTTAAAACCGAGTTTTTGCAGATAGCTGTCGTTCGACTGTATCAGCGTGCAGCCCTCGGCGGTCTCTTTGTATATCGCGGCAGGCGCGTCTATGCTTTCAAGAAAGGTCTCGTTAAAGCTGTTTTTGTGCAGATGCAGTTCCTCTATTTTTATCCTGTCGCTCTTTTTTGGCGGTTTGCCGACCTTTGTGACATCGCTTATAAGCGCCTCGTATTCGCTGACGGGCATGGGCTTGTAGAAATAATAGCCCTGTGCATAGTTATCGCCCAATGAGAGCAGGCTGTTGCGCTGGCTTTCGGTCTCGACACCCTCGGTCACGACTATCATGCCTATCATATGTGCCATACTTATGACGGACTCCACAATGCTTATTGCCTTTTGGTCGCTGTCGGAGCGGCGCATGAACATAACATCGGTCTTGAGTACATCAAGCTGCATTGTGTGCAGCATACTCAAAGACGAGGAGCCGCAGCCGAAATCGTCCATCAGTATCGAAAAGCCGGCATCGTGCAGGCGCGATACCGCTTCCATTATGCTGTCAAGGTTGTCGGTGAATGCCGTCTCGGTTATCTCAACGCCGATAAGTTCGGGGCTGATGCCGTATTTTTCGACAAGACCGATTATATATGCCGCAACGTCGGTGAAATAAAAATCAACGCGCGATACGTTTATCGAGCAGGGCAGGGGTTCTATGCCGCGGTCTGTAAGACTGCGCTGCCATTTACACACTTCCTCCCAGATATAGCAGTCAAGTGAAAAGATATAGCCGCTGTTTTCCATTGCTTCGATAAAACGTCCCGGCGAGAGCAGCTGACCTTTATGCAGCCAGCGCACAAGTGCTTCGCCGCCTATTATCCTGCCTGTGCGCACATTGACCTTCGGCTGCACGTAAAAGATGAACTCGCCTTTGGGTATGGCTTTTTTTGCTTCTATAAGCAGAAGCTTGTTTTCGCGTATGTTTTTGAAATGTTCTTCATTGTAAAAATGTATATGCTCGGTATAACTGCCCCTTATCTCCGCAAGTGCCGTCAGCGCGCGGTCATAGAGCGTTACCGCACTGTCGCGCCTGTCGGTGGAAAGATAAACGCCAAGCACGGGCGAAAAACCGTCCACATATTCAAGATGTGAAAATTCATCCTTTAATAAAGGAAGAAGTTTTTCGGGGCTGTCGGCATCGGTGGGCAGAAGTACGCAGAAATTGTCGCCGCCGAAGTAGCCCGACACGCCTTTGCAGCGCTGTGCGAGAGCGCGTATGGACTCGGCAATGTTTTCAAGGAACAGCTTGCCCGCTTTTCTGCCGAAAATGTCATTGTAAAGCTTAAAGTAGTTTATATCCACAACAACGGCGGCGGCATTCTTGTCAAACAGACCCGAAAGCCATACGCTTGCCTTTTCAAAAAATTCGTCACCGTAATAAAGCGAGATATTCGCAAGCGAAAGCCCGATATCTGCTATTTCGTAATGTTTGTGGACAGGTGTTGGTTCGGGCATCTCGTCTATTTCCTTTTTCGCCTCGTATGAGAGCAGGTTTGCGCTGCGTATGAGCGAGTCGCAGTCGTCACCGCATTTCTCCGCCCATTTTATGCCCGAAGCAACAAGAATGTCTTTTTGATGAAAAAGGTTTTTTGCAAGAGTCACGGTCTCCAGAAATGCGCCCTCGTCCGTGTCGCTGCAAAGCACGCAAAATTCATTCACCCCAACACGGAAAACACTGTCCTCGTCAAAAATACTTCTTAATATATGGCTCGTGTGCAGAAGCATCTGCTCGTCATCAAAATGCTCGGGGCGGCTGTCGCTGCGCTCCCAGCCTATCACATCGCAGTAAAAAATGCCTATGCTTTTGTTTCTGTCTATGCTTTCAAGATGCTCGTGCAGGCTCAGACGGTTGCCCGTGCCCGTCAGTACATCGGAATAACCCACCTTTTCAAGCTTGTGTACAAGGTGATCGCTGTAGACAAGCGAGGAGAGGATATAGCGCATACCCGGCAGTATCTCGTCCGCATCGTCAAGTATGGTGCCTGCGGGGTTTTCAAGTATGAAAAAGCCCAGACTGCTGCCGTGAAAGGCGAGTTTCGACACAATGACCGAGTGTATGTCCTGTGCGTGCAGCATATCGTAAAGCGCAGGCTCGGCTGTCCGTATATCTTCAAGTTCGCGGATAATGATTATCTCGTCACGTTCAAGACGTTCACTCCAGCTGCCAAACTGCGCAAGAGAGATATTCTGCATAATATCGCGTTCGGCAAAAGTGCTTTCTCGGCACCATTCGTAGGTGTTGTCGCAGGTGCCCGAAGCATTGGTCTCAAATATGCTTATGCGGTCGCAGGTAAGCTCCCTGCCGAGACAGTCGAGCAGGTCGGCAAGGCTTTTTCGTGTTGTGGTATGTGCAAAAGCGCGCTCAAATGCACGGTTGAGCGCTTTTATATTCTCGTTCATAAAACGTCCCCTTCCCGTTTTATATAAAATATGAATTAAACCCGAATAAAAACTTTATATATAGTAAACGACAAAAGTCTTTGGACTTTGGGCGTTTACTTACGCCGACTGCGAGCCGCAAAGCGGCTTTATTCCTTGTACGCAGTCGTGTGCATGCCCCGCAGGGTTATAGTAAAGGACATTTTTAAATGTCGTTTACTATAAAATAATCGTAACATATGAGGCAGAAATTGTCAATATTAATCGGTTTGTCGGCAGGCGTGAAACTGCGGTGAACAAGGCTTTGTATATTTTATATAATTTCGGGCAGGATATAAAGTGCGGTTTTGACAAAAACACTCCGACACGGAAATTATTTTGTTTTTTTGCCCGAAAAATGAAAAAAAGGTGTTGACAAATGTTTGAATTGGTGGTATTATAATTCTTGTCGCTGATGATAAATCAACGAAAATAATATGCGCGACTAGCTCAGCTGGCAGAGCAGGTGACTCTTAATCACAAGGTCCGGGGTTCGAACCCCCGGTCGCGCATTCAAGCCGGTTTTTTATAAAACGGCTTTTTTATCGCCATACTGCGTTTTGTAATATGGCTCACGTAAATTGAAAACCGAATAATCAAGAATTACGAACTCAAATCCCTAAACAATTCGGTCAGAGATGACTAAAAACATCAGTCAGTAACAGAATGAGTTACAAACTTTTTAAATGAGAGTTTGATCC
>JAGAHK010000337.1 GCA_017627115.1 Bacillota bacterium
CCCACTTCTAAAGCGGGGGACTTCCTTAAATTCTATTTCTCTACATCCATCACAAATTTACTGTTAAGAACTTTTTGCATTATCACGACCGAATCGTTTGCATCTATCTTGCCGCTCTTGTCTACATCACAGCGTTTTTCAAAATCCGCATCGGTTTTGATAGCATTTTTATTGAGTGTATACTGCAAGACTATAGTTGCATCGGCAGCTTCAAGCTTATTGTTAAGGTCTGCATCGCCGTATAAATACGTACCCGTTTCCCCTGCGTTCTTAACGCCTATATAGAAGAGTTTTGCCTCACCGCCGCCCTTGTTGGTTACAGTATAAGTGCCGGCTTCGATCGCTATGGAGCCGACAGCTGCCGTACCGTTTGAACCCGAAGCTATCTCACCGACAGTTTTGCCCGTGCTGTCGGAAACAACAAGTTTTCTGGGTGAAGTCGAGCCGGAGGTGGAAACTATGGTAAGCGTGCCTGCCTTATCCGCCGTAAAGGTTATAGTGCCGTTATTAACAAGTGCGCCCACACCGTTGAAAGTATAGGTCTTTCCGTTTACATTGACACTGCCCTCCGCGCCGCTTGAATTCATAGCCGCACTTGCGGTAAAGTATGTGCCGTTTCCGTTTGCGCCGCCGAAAGAAGTGCCTGTTGCACCGCTTGTGGGGAAGTCGTAGTAATAGTCGCCGTCAAGGCTTGGATCCGTGTTTGCGGTTTTGTTGGTCGTGGTCTCAACGGGTTTTTCCGTCACAGTCTCTTTGCCCGTTTCGGTAGTAACTTCCGTACCCTTTTCGGTCGTTGCTTCGGTATTTGCTTGAGTAGTTGCCTGTGTAGCAGGCTGTACGGGTGTTTCCGCACCGCCGTCGCCCGTGCTGACAGCACTGCCGTTTACAGCGTTTGTAAGAGTAAGACCCGTATCCTTTTCGGTACCCGAAAATGTCTTTACGGTATATACACAATCCTGTGCACTCTCAACAAAATAAGCGTTTTTATAGAAGTTTGAAGAGGTGTCGAAGTTGTCGTATGTCCAGCCGCCGAGAGTACAGGTGTAGTCCGAAGCCGTAAGCTTATAGTCCTTTGAAGGAGCCTCAAAGCGGTCTTTCGTCTCCATTGTGGAAAGGCTGTAATCGTCATAGTAGTTGCCGAAAGCCTTTATAACACCGCCGTCGTTTGCACTCAGTGCCGAACAGTTTTTATCGGATGTGAGCATGGGGCGGAAGGTATTTTCAAAGTAGTTGCTTTCCGCAAAAATACTGCAATTGCAGGTAGCGCCGATACCATAGCCTATAAGATCGCCCGGCTGTGCGGATTCGTTCCAGCTTTCATCATAATGCACACTTACCGCACGTCCCACATCTTTGTAATAATTGTTGTAGATATGCACATCATGCCAACGTACACGAGGAAGTCTTTGCTCTGCGCCGTCAAAGAAGTTATGGTGATAGGTGAAATGACCTACATCTTCGCGGCTGTTTTTGCTTGAACCGAGAAGAATACTCTTTGCGGTGCCCTTAAAGTGGTTGTAGCTGACTGTGACAAAATCACTTCTCTTTGCATCGCAGGAGCCGTCACCGTTGTTTTTATCGTGTTCTGTAGGTTTCCAATCCTGATGACCCACGGTAAAGGTATTGTCATGCACCCATACGTGTTTTGCATTCTGCATACCTACGGCATCTTCATAGTTCCAGCTGAAAGTAATGTTTCTTATTTCAAGGTCTTCTATACCCGAAATATTGAAGCCCCAGCCGTAAATGCAGGCATCTGTGCCCACACCCTCGATAGTAAGACCCGCCGAGCCTTTTACATCTATCATCTGACTGCTCAGACCGCTGAGACCCGAAGCATTGACCTGTCCGATTATACGTATAACAAGCGGTTTATTCTGCTTTGCATACTGTTCGAGTATTTTTTTGAGACCCGTGTATTTGCTGTAATGCGTAAGGCTGTTTTTATTGTCCTCATTGATGTAGATAACGTCCGCATCTGTCGGAAGAGTACCGTCAAGATTATATGCGCCGGGGTTGTTGCTTGCATTGAAGTGAGCGTAGCCCGAACGGTCATAACTTGTCGGTGTACCCTCAAAAACAAAAGCGCCGCTTTCGTTCTCCTTGCCGTCCGAAACGGGAACTATCTTGACAGTGTATTTATAACCGCCTTTAAGACCCATAACTTCGGCGCGGTAGCCGCCGTTTCCGTCATTCCTGACAAGCGCATCGTCTATTTTTATATAGTTTGCCGCGCCCTCTGCCTTGTAGTAAACATTGTAACTTCCGCCGCCCTTCCACTCGGCAAAAAGCGCTTCACATTCGCTGCCTGTCCGTAACTCGGGCAGCGCACCGAAAACAGGCTGTTCTTCAACAGCCGAAACAGGTGCAATATTGACCGCACCCATTATCAATGCCGCCGAAAGAAGTGCGGCAGCACCCCTTGAAAATAGCTTTTTCATTATCTTTTCTCCTTTTTGCTCTAAAACATATCGTTTGTATACCGTCGATCATGACCGACAGTGATATAATAGCACAATAAATTTGTATTTGCAACAGTTGTTTACTTGTTTTCTTAACAAAAAACTGTTTTTTTATTTGCCTGCAATGCTTATTTTTTCAAAAAGCACGGATGGTGCACCCACTCCGCCCGAATTGAACTTCATATCATTGCCTATGCTTTTTACCTTATTAATAATGGTATAGAAATTGTCGGCAACGGTTATCTGCTCAACGGGTCCTGTTATTTTTCCGTCCTTTACCTCAAAGCCGGATGCAAGAAGCGAAAAATCGCCCGAGATACTGTTTGCGCCTGCGTGCAGACCGCTCAATTCGGTTATGAGAAGACCGTTTTTAAGCTCTGAAAGCAATTCGTTTTTTGTCTTATCACCCGATCTTATATATATATTTGTTGCGGAAATACCCACAGTACTTTTAAAACTCTGTTTGAAGCCGTTGCCCGTGGGTTCTTCGCCCGCAGCAGCCGCAGATTTAAGATTATGCAAAAACATTTTGAGCACACCGTTTTCAATAAGCACGTTTTTGCGTGTCGGCACACCCTCGCTGTCAAAGGCACAGGTCGCCATTCCGCCCTCCATATGCGGATCGTCAACCAGAGTCAGCCTTTCATCGGCTATTTTCTCACCTATCCTGTCTTTAAGCATGGAAAAACCCTTTTGCACGTTTTCCCCATAAAAATTGCCGATAAAACAATCGAGCAGATCACCGAGAGCCTCGTTTTGTATGATTATATCGTATTCTCCCGTTTTCACGCTGTCCGCACCGAGCATGGCAAGCGTTTTTTCAGCCGCTTTTCTGCCTATATCCGCAGGGTCGATATCTTTTTTATGCATATAAAAACCAAACTCGCCGTTTTCCTTTGTTTCGCCGTTTTCCTCGGCTACGCAGTCGGCATAGGCAATAACGTAATTGCTTCTTTCATTCAGGTCAAGACCTGCGGTATTGCCAAGCGAGATATAAGCCTCACCTGCCGAAAGTGTAGCCGCAAGCACTTTCGTAACACGGCTGTCGGCATTGAGAGCTGCCTTTTCAAGTGTTTTTGCATACTCAGCAAGTTCTTCCGCAGTAATATCTGAAATATCGGCATCATAGGTATTGATTTTTGCATATTCACCGCCGCCGCTGTAGATAAATTCCTTATCGTCATTTTCAATGAGCATGGCATTCTGCTTTGCACCCTCAATCACTGTGTCTATAATATCCTCATTGATATCTTCGCTGTAGTAATTGCCCATTTTGCCGTTGTAAAGACCGCGGAAAGAAAAACCGCCCGTACTGCTTGTCTGGTTTTTCTCGACCTTGCCTTCATATATATTTATCTTTTTTGACGAACTGCTTTGATAAAAGAACTCCGCACTCTCAAAACCCGATGCTTTAGCCTTTTCAAGCAGTTTGTTCTTGAAATTTTCTATATACTGCATATCATCTGCCTCCCACCGTTATCTTTTTCACCCTTAACATAGGCTGACCGACACATACGGGTATGCTGCCGCTCGATGCGCCGCACATACCCTCCGAAAGTTTCAGGTTGCTGCCGACCATATCTATATCCAAAAGCACTTCCGCGCCTTTGCCTATAAGCGTTGCACCCCTCACAGGCTCGCATATCTTACCGTTTCGCACTATATATGCTTCGTTTACGGCAAAGTTGAACTCACCCGTTGACGGATTGACCGAGCCGCCGCCCATATATTTGGCATAAAGACCGTATTCGGTAGCCGCTATAATGTCTTCGGGCGTACTGCTGCCCGAATCTATATAAGTGTTCGTCATTCTCGATGTGGGAACAAAACGGTAGGACTGTCGTCTTGATGATCCCGTGGCAGGCATATCCATACGCATACCGTTGTATCTGTCCACCATATAGCCCTTTAAAATGCCGTTTTCGATAAGCACGTTTTTCCTGCCGAACTCGCCCTCGTCGTCAATATATATACTGCCCCATTGGTTCACTATCGTGCCGTCATCTATGGCGGTGATAAGCGGAGATGCTATCTGCTGCCCTATTTTGCCCGCAAATACCGAAGCGTTTTTGCTGACGGAAGAAGCTTCCAGCCCGTGACCGCACGCCTCGTGGAAGATAACGCCGCCGAAGCCGTTATCGAGGATAACGGGCATAACACCGCTCGGGCAGTTATCGGCTTTGAGCATGGTAACGGCACTGCGCGCCGCCTCCGAACCAATGGCTTCAAGATCGAGTGTATCTATAAATTCCGCACCCTTTAACGCACCGGGACCAAAATAACCCGTCTGTTTTTCGGTATCGCTGCTTGCGACCGCATTGACGGAAACACGGCAGCGTGTTCTGCTGTCCGTTCTGCACAGACCCTCGGTATTTGCGATAAACACGGTCTGTTCACTGTCAAGATAACCTACGGAAGTCTGCGTTATGAGCGCCGAATATTTTTGTGCTGCCTCACCCGCCGTTTTCAGTTTTTGCACTATTGCCCTTTTGTCTGCGGCAGAAGGCTGCAAAAGCACCTTATGCGGAGTATCGCATTTATCGGCATTGATTATGCGTACTGCTTTTTTACTGCCCTCAAAGCCCGTCAGAGCATCTTTTGCGGTCTTTAAAAGATTGTCGCGCGAAAGGTCGTTGGTATATACATACACCACTCTGCCGTCCTTGAACAGGCGCAGACCCATACCGTGGTCAATCCCCCCCGAAGCGCGGTCAGTCTTGCCGTTTATAATGCTGACGCTGCTTTTTTTGTTGTGCTCGGCAAAAATTTCCGCAAAATCCGCACCCTTATCGGCGCAGAGAGTGAGAATATCGTTTGCAAGGTTTATATCAAACATGGTTTTTCCTCCCATTCTTTGTGTAAAATAAAAATTACCCTTATATAATCAAACCACAAAACAAGGATAAATGCAAGTGGTTTTTATTGACTAACCACCAAATATTTGTAAAACAAGTAAGTTTTTTGCACAATTGTATACCAAGTTGGTTAAAGTTAACTAATTTAAACCCCTTTTTTCAAAAAAATTTATGGATTTTTTAAATAATACTTGAATTTTTTTTTGTTATGTTGTATAATGACATTGTAAATAATTTAGGGGGCATCTTCCCCACAGTTTTTTAGGAGGTGCTTATTATGGCATATGTAATTAGTGATGATTGTATTTCTTGCGGCGCATGTGCAGGTGAATGTCCTGTTGGCTGTATTTCAGAAGGCGACGGCAAGTATGTTATCAATGCAGATGATTGTGTTTCCTGCGGTTCTTGTGCAGGCGTTTGCCCCGTTGGCGCACCCAGCGAAGCTTAATTTGCTAAATTGATTTTCAATAAAAAACGGCTTTTACAGCCGTTTTTTTATTGCACGAATGACGTTCTTTGACGTTTCTTAATGAAGTCACTTTTATTTACGAGTAAAACTCTTATCTTCTATATCACCTTTCTTATATCGTATAAAACATTTATCAGCATATAGCCGCGGTAAAACGGTCTGTCTATATTCCATATACCGCCGCCGAAAAGCGTATATTTATCTATCAAGCCAAGCTTTGCCAGCACACCGCGCGGACTTTCAAACCAGACTATATGCTCGCTTTCCCCGTCATTATAGCGCATAAACGGCGCCTGTGCTTCGGTGTCGTAGTTTATTGTTCCGCCGTAACGCCTTGCAAGCATTTCCGCGCGCTCCACCGACAGTGACTGTGCCACGGTCTCGCCCTTAACATACGGCAGTTTCCAATCATAGCCGTAAAACGGCAGCCCGAGCAGTATTTTTTCATTCGGTATCTCCGAAACACCGTAACGCACCACTCTTTCAACGCTGCCGATAGGCGCAACGGGCATAGGCTCACTGTAAGCATAGCCCCACTCATATGTCATCAGCAGTACCATATCGCTGTTTTGTCCCAATAGGCGGTAATCATGCCCCTGATACAAAAGCCCCTGCTGGTCGGCGGAAGTTTTGGGCGCAAGGGCAGTCACAAGTATATAGCCGCTTTTGTTAAGTTTATCGCGCAGCTGTCCCACAAATTCCGCATAAGCCTCTCTGTACTGCGCAGGCAGGTATTCAAAATCTATATCAACACCCTTGTATCCCTTTTCTTCGACATTTTTAATTATATTGTCTGTCAATACATCCCATACATCCCTGTTTGAGAGCAGCTGCGCGGCAAGCTCGCTTGAAAAATTCCCGTATCTTGTCAGTGTTGAGAGGTGCATAAGCGGCGCAGTGCCATAATCAAGCGCCGTTTTGACATAATATTCATCATCGGGTTCGGGGCGTACAAGTTCACCGTTTTGGTCAAAGCCGTATGTAAATATCGTAACATAAGTCAGATACGGCAGCAGGCTCGTATAAAGCCTCGGCTCGATAAAAGTATAGCAATAGCCGTTAAGGGTCAGTATGCCACGTTTTTCGTCCTCAAAATCTATTATGACCCTGTCACCCGTTTCAAGACCGCGAGAAAGATACGGATTATTACGAAGCAGTGCCGCTGCCGTTGTGCCAAAACTGCGCGCTATGCCCGTGAGTGTATCACTTTGTACGGCATAATATGTGGTTTTGGGATAAGAGACAAGCAATTCTATACCCGTTGGAAGATCGTCATAAAAAACGGAATTAAG
>JAGAHK010000338.1 GCA_017627115.1 Bacillota bacterium
ACCGCTGTTTTTCACGGTTTTTAGATTAAATGAAAATTAGAGAAAAAACCGTTTCGGTAAAAATATCCAAAAATAAATATTTTTTTTGTATATTTTTTACAAAGTTTTTAAATATTTAATTTCTTCATCGGTAAGCTCGCGGTACTGCCCTTTTTCAAGGCCGTCAAGCGAGAGCCTGCCCGTTGCCGCACGTTTAAGAGCCTTTACCTCATGCCCTATTGCGGCGCACATTTTACGCACCTGACGGTTTTTGCCCTCATGTATCGTTATCTTCACCGTAGTGAGTTTCGATCTTTTAAGTATTTTTATCTTCGCAGGCGCCGTGGTATATCCGTCTATCTCCAGCCCCGACTCAAAACGGCGCAGTTCATCCTCCGTCGGCGTGCCGACGATATGTGCGATATAGGTCTTTTCGACATTGTGTTTCGGGTGGGTAAGGCGGTAGGTCATATCACCGTCATTGGTCAGAAGCAGCAGCCCCGAAGTGTCATAATCAAGCCTGCCCACGGGGTAAAGCCTGTATTCGCTTTTTACAAGGTCAAGCACGGTCGGTCTGCCGAATTGGTCCTTTGCGCTTGTGATATAGCCCTCTGGCTTATGCAGCATTATATAAACAAGCTTTTGTGCAGGCTTGACGGGCTTGCCGTCAACCTCGACACTATCGTTTTCCTCTACCTTTGTGCCAAGCTCCGTGACCGTCACACCGTTTACTCTCACCCTGCCGCTTAAAATTATCTCTTCCGACTTGCGGCGCGAAGCGACCTGCGCATCCGCAAGAAATTTCTGTAAACGCACCGACATAAATTCTCCTTTAATATTTCAGACACTTATCCTTACAATTCCGCCTTTTTGCTTATATCCGCTGTTGTATATATCTTTCAGCGAAAACCAATACACCTCGGCATAGCTTATCAGCTTTACCGCAAATTCATCCGCAAATTCCTCGTAGCCGGCTATCCAGAACCAGTGCCAGACAAAGTCTTTGAGTTTGGGGTCTTTATGCTTTAAGTTGAGCATAGGCACGGGCATATCGTTATCCAGCAGACGTTTTATCTCGTTTTTATAGGTCTCATAACCACAGTCAGCGTGCAGCGAAGTTAAACTTATCCTGTCATCGCCCACACTTTCAAGATAGTCCTCAAAGCCGTCTATAAGCAGCTCCGTAGAGTCTATGCCGCTGAAGCGGGGGCTTAAAAACGGTTTCATATGCATTGCAAAATCTATATATTCTTTTTTTGAAACATCGGCGGCATCATAGGGATAAAGATGCTCAAAGCCGAATTTTTTTGCAAGATAAATGCAGCAGTCGCACGCCGTTACCGCGCCGCAGCCGCCGACTTTCATCCACCAGTCGGTAAACTCCTCCTGGTCAAAGCCCGGTTTGCCGTCTATGTAAAACAGATCAAGTTCTTTTCTCATTATTCCTCTCCCAAAAGCCTGTGCTCCGCAAAAAGTTCGTCAACGTATTCGTTGAAAGCGCCTATGCTTTTTGCCTTTTTCAGCTTTTTCACCGTTTTTTCGCTGTCCTTAAAGCC
>JAGAHK010000339.1 GCA_017627115.1 Bacillota bacterium
ATTGATCCGATGCAGGCAAAAGACATCGTTAAACTGACAGAAGAACTTGCAATGCCCGTTCTTTCGGAAAACGGTCTTGAATTTGTTGACTGTGAATTTGTCAAAGAAGGCCCCGAGTTTTATCTGCGCCTTTATATAGACAAAGAGGGCGGCGTTTCCATAAACGAATGTGAAACGGTCAGCAGAAAGATAGATACGCTCATACCCGAGGATATAACAGATAAGCCGTATATCCTTGAAGTCAGTTCGCCGGGTATCGACAGGGTGCTCAAACGCGATCACGAGTACAAAAAGTACAGCGGCAGAGAGGTCGAGGTGAAACTTTTTAAAGCTGTTGACGGCATAAAGCAGTTTGAAGGTGTGCTGAAAGGGCTTGACGGAAACAATATTGTGATAACAGACCAAAACGGAGAGGAGCTTTCTTTTGACAGAAAAGAAGTTGCCTCAACAAGACTTGCAGTCAGGTTTTGAAATAAGTATTATTAAAAGGAGGATTATTAAAGATGGACAGCCGTGAATTGATTAAGGCTTTGGACATGATCGAAAAGGAAAAAGGTATTGATAAGGAAATAATTTTTGAGGCTATTGAAAGCTCGCTTGTTTTTGCCTGCAAGAAGAATTACGGTGGTACGGACAATATCCACGTTGAGATCAACAGATCAAACGGTGATGTAAAGATCTATGCACGTAAAGAAGTTGTTGCGCAGAAAACTGCGGTGGAGACAAAACCCTGGCTTGAAGAACTCAAAGAAGTTCATGCTCCGAAGGTATGTATAGAAGACGAGTATGACGGTTTCCTGGAAATATCGCTTGAAGATGCACAGCAGATTGACCCGAAGTTCAAAATAGGCGATCTTATCGACTTTGAGGTCAATCCCAAAAATTTCAGCCGTATTTCCGATCAGACGGCAAAACAGGTAATAGTACAGAAGATACGCGAGGCTGAAAGAGAAAAGATCTATAACGAATTTCTTGAAAAGGAAAGAGAGATCGACACAGCCATCGTTCAGCGTATGGAAAGAAGAAATGTTATCGTATCCCTCGGTAAGTATGAAGCCATGCTTCCCTACAACGAGCAGATACCGGGCGAAACATATAATTTCGATGACAGGATAAAGGTTTATATAAATGAAGTTAAGCAGACGACAAAGGGTCCGCAGGTCACTGTATCGCGTACACATTACGAGCTTATCAAGCGTTTGTTTGAACTTGAAGTGCCCGAAGTTCGTGATGGTATAGTTGAAATAAAAGGCATCGCAAGAGAAGCGGGTTCAAGGGCTAAAATGGCAGTTTGCTCGCAAAACCCCGATATCGATCCCGTAGGCTCGTGTGTCGGTCCCAACGGCAGCCGTGTAAATGCCGTTGTTAATGAACTTAAAGGCGAAAAGATAGATATAGTACCGTGGAGTGAAGACCCGAAAGAGTTTATCTCCGCTGCACTCAATCCCGCAGAGGTCATTTCCGTAGAGATACTCGACGAAGAAAATCTTGCCGCAAGGGTGGTCGTACCCGATGGTCAGCTTTCGCTCGCTATCGGCAAAGAGGGTCAGAATGTTCGCCTTGCCGCAAAGCTTACCGGCTGGAAGGTGGATATTAAGTCCAAGTCACAGGCAGAGCAGCTTGCTCTTGAAGAAGAAAACGCGGAGGACGAAGATCTTACGGAAGATATCGTACAGGATGCTGACGACATGCCTTTGGAAGATACGGCAGAGGATGAAGCGGAAACTTCGGAGGAATAAATATGGTGCAGCGTAAAATACCTTTGAGAAAATGCACGGGCTGTCAGGAGATGAAAAGCAAAAAAGAGCTTATAAGAGTCGTTAAAAACGATGAGGGCGTGATCTCGCTTGATTTTACGGGCAAGAAACAGGGACGCGGCGCATATATTTGTCCCGATATGGAATGTTTTGAAAAGGCGCGCAAAAACAAAGGTCTTGAGCGCTCATTCAAGTGTGCCGTGCCCAAAGAGGTCTACGATCAGCTCCGTGAGGAACTTGAAAATGGAAAAGCTTGACAGAAAACTTGCGTCAATGCTTTCGCTCTGCCAAAGGGCAGGCTGCATAGCATCGGGCGAAGAGGGTACGGAGCTTGCGCTAAAAAACAAAAAGGCAAAATTGGTCATTATAGCCGACGATGCCTCGGAAAACACAAAAAAGAAGTTTTTGAACAAAACAAGTTTTTATAAAGTAAACGCAGTTGTCTGCGGCAGCAAAAATGCGCTGGGAACGTGTATCGGAAAACCCGACAGAACGGTTCTGGCGGTGATAAATAATGATAGTTTTGCAGATAAGATATTTGAGCTTGTACAAAATTTGCTGCTGTAGATCTTTATCAATACAGGAGGTGTGAAATTTGTCAAAGATGAGAGTTCACGAATTGGCAAAAGAATTTCATATTACCAACAGAGAGCTGCTTGAAAAGCTTATCGAGTTGGATGTGGATGTTAAAAACCATATGAGCGGTGTGGATGATAAAACTGTTTCCGTTTTAAGGGGTATTTATCAGAAAAAGGATGAACCTGTAATTATCCTTCCTGCCGACCATAAGCCCAAAGCGCAGAAGCCGCAGCAAAGAAAGACAAAGACTCCTGCGGAAACGCCGAAGTCTAAAGAAAATAAGGCGGGCGACAGCAAAGCAAGCAATAACAAAACAAGTGAAAGCAAGCCCAAAACGGCAAATAATCAGGATAAGAAAAAACCTGCCGAAAAATCGGAAAGACCGGCGAGAAATAACCGACAGGATAAGCCTGCAAGAAATGACAAGGCGGAAAGATCCGAGAGACCCGAAAAATCCGACAGACCCGTTCGTTCCGACAGACCTGCTCGCTTTGACAGAAGCGACAGATCGTCAAAAGAGGAAAAACCCGAGGAAAGAAGTGCGGAGAAACAGCGCCGCGCAGACCGCCGCGAGGACAAGAGGGACGAAAAACGCGAGGATAACGACAGAGAGAAAAATAAGGCTCAAAATCGCGATAAAAAGCGTAAAGACCAAAATCCTCAGCCTTTAAGACAGAACGAACCCAAAAAGAATAAAAAGAACAAGAAAAAGGATAAGCAGGCGGCTGCTGAAGTTCCTGTGCAGGCAGAAGAAACTTCCGATGACGAGATAAAGATAATTCAGATAAGCGACAGCATCACAGTAAAGGAACTTGCCGAGAAGATAGGCAAATCAGGCTCCGAGGTCGTAATGGCACTTATGAAAAAGGGTGTTATGGCTACAATGAACCAGGAGATAGACTATGAAACTGCCGAAAAGGTCTGCGAAGATTTTGATGTTATAGTTGAAAAGGCAGAGGAGATAGACCTGCTTGAAGAAGAATTCAAGGAAGTTGAAGATGCTCCCGAGGACCTTAAAGAAAGACCTCCCGTTGTAGTTGTTATGGGTCATGTCGATCACGGTAAGACATCATTGCTCGATGCTATTCGTCATTCAAACGTAACGACACGCGAGGCAGGCGGCATTACACAGCATATCGGTGCTTATACCGTATCTATAAACAATAAGCCCATAACTTTCCTTGACACACCTGGACATGAAGCTTTCACAGCCATGAGAATGAGAGGTGCGCAGGTAACGGATATCGCGGTGCTTGTTGTTGCCGCAGATGACGGTGTTATGCCTCAGACTATCGAGGCTATCAACCACGCAAAGGCAGCAGGTGTTGAGATAATAGTTGCCATTAACAAAATAGATAAGCCATCGGCTAACCCCGATAGAGTTAAGCAGGAGCTTGTTGAATACGGTCTTGTTTCGGAAGACTGGGGCGGTGAGACTATCTGTGTTCCCGTTTCGGCAGTAAGCAAAACAGGTATTGACCAGCTTCTTGAAATGATACTTCTTGTTGCCGAAATGAAGGAATTGAGTGCGAACCCCAACAAGCGCGCACGCGGCAGCATTATCGAAGCACAGCTTGACAAGGGCAGGGGTGCAGTTGCTACCGTACTTGTACAGGACGGTACATTGAATGTAGGCGATCCTATCGTTGCAGGCGGCGCATACGGACGTATTCGTGCCATGATGAACGATAAGGGTCAGAAAGTAAAGAAGGCAGGACCTTCTATCCCAGTTGAGATACTCGGTCTTAATGAAGTGCCGCACGCAGGCGATATGTTCTATGTCGCACAGAGCGAAAAGCATGCGCGTCAGGTCGCAGAGTCCGTTATCGCAAAAGACAGGGAGAGCATGATAAAACAGACACCGCAGAAAGTAAGTCTGGACGATCTTTTCAGCCAGATACAAAGCGGTAATATAAAGGAACTCAACATTGTTATCAAGGCTGATGTACAGGGCTCTGTAGAGGCTGTCCGTTCATCGCTTGAAAAGCTTTCAAATGAGGAAGTACGCATTCGCACTATCCACGGCGGTGTCGGTGCAGTCACTGAATCCGATGTTATGCTTGCAAGTGCATCAAATGCTATTATCATCGGTTTCAACGTAAGACCCGAGGCATCGGCAAAGAGCGTTGCGGACGATCAGAAAGTAGATATAAGACTTTATCGCGTTATTTACAACGCTATCGAAGATATAACGGCGGCTATGAAGGGTATGCTTGACCCCGTATACGAAGAAAAGATTATCGGTCATGCGGAGATAAGACAGCTTTTCAAGGCATCGGGCGTTGGTACTATCGGCGGTTCTTACGTAACGGACGGCAAGTTCCAGCGTAACGCAAAAATAAGAATAGTACGCGACGGTATTGTTGTTTATGACGGTGAGCTTGCTTCTTTAAGACGCGGCAAGGACGATGCAAAGGAAGTAAACGCAGGCTTTGAATGCGGTATGCTTTTCAGTAAGTTCAACGATATCAAGGAAGGCGACAATGTTGAAGCCTATGTTATGGAGGAAATCAAACGCTGATGAAAAAAGGCAGTAACAGAATGATACGTATAAATGACGAGATACAAAGAGAAATCTCGGAGATAATACGTTCCGACCTTAAAGACCCCCGTGTGGGCGTTATAACAAGTGTGCTTAAAGTCGATACTACAAATGACCTTAAATATTGCAAGGTTTATATAAGCGTGCTTGGCGATGACGATAAAAAGCAGGAGGTCATGTCTGTGCTTAAAAATGCGGCGGGCTTTATCAGAAGCCTTATAGCCAACAGAATAAATTTAAGACAGACACCCGAACTGAAATTCATCCTTGACGACAGTCTTGAATACAGCTTTAAAATTGACAGTATAATCAGATCAATATCCGACGACAGTGAAGAGGATAATGAAAATGAATGATATATACAAAAACGAGATCTTGAATGATATAAAGGATATTGAGGATATTTATATCGCAGGGCATGTAAATCCCGATGGGGATGCGGTCGCATCTGTCTTTTCGCTTGCGCTTTATTTTGAAACGCTGGGTAAAAGACCGCATGTACTGCTTGAATGTGTACCCAAACGCTTTGATTTTATGTATGGCGGTGAGTTTTTTATCGCACTTGATGAAATAGATGTAAAAACAGCTCCCGATGTTTTCTTTGCGGTTGACTGCGGCGACAGACAGCGGCTCGGAAAAGCGGCAGAGGTTTTCGATAACGCAAAACTCACCTATTGCATAGATCATCACAGGACAAATGTCGGTTTTGCGGATAAAAATGTTATCAATGCAGATGCATCTTCGGCATCGGAGATAGTGTTTGAACTTTTAAAGGGCTTCGGTTACGAACCCGAAAAAAATATTAAGATCGCAACGGATATATATTCGGGCATAGTTTTTGATACGGGTGGTTTCAGACATAACTGCACGGGCAGAAGAACGCATGAGATAGCAGGTATGCTTGTTGAGGGCGGTGTGGATACATCCTTTATACAGTCAAAAGTTTTGTTTGAGCATACTTTGCCGCAGGCGAGGCTTTTTGGCAAGGCACTTGCAAATATGCAGCATAAAGACGGCGTTACATACACAACGCTCACTCTTGACGAAATGTCGGAATGCGGCTGCACTTCGCAGGATCTTGACGGAATAGTGGATTTTATACTTAACCTTGATGTTTCCGAATGTGCGGTGCTTGTTACACAACGCTCCGAAAACAGCGCAAAAGCAAGTGTGCGTTCAAAAAAATTCCCTATTGCCGATATAGTTGTAAGCCTCGGCGGCGGCGGTCATGCTCTTGCGGCCGGCGTAACGCTTGACGGCAGCGCAGCGGAAGTTTGTGACAGGATCGTATCATTGATAACGGATGGTTTGAAAAATGGATGAAAATTTATCCGGTGTGATAAACATATATAAAGAAAAAAATTACAGCTCACATGATGTTGTAAATATAGTCAGACGTGCTTTCAACCGTATAAAAACCGGGCATACGGGTACGCTTGACCCGCAGGCGGAAGGGGTCTTGCCTGTCTGTATAGGCAAGGCTACGAAACTTTGCGACAATATTGCGGCTGATATAAAAGAATACCGTGCGCAGATGACACTCGGCGTCACGACCGATACGGAAGATCATACGGGTGAGGTGCTTGAACAAAAGGAAGTTGTCTGCACACAGGAAGAAATAGAGGCAGTGCTGAATTCTTTTGTAGGTGAATATGAGCAGATACCTCCTATGTATTCGGCGGTAAAGCATGAAGGCAGAAAACTCTATGACCTTGCAAGAAGCGGTGTTGAGGTCGAGAGAAAGCCGAGACTTATCACTATTTTCGGGATAAGTGACGTAGATTTTTCGCTTATTGACGAAAATAAGGTCTCGTTTACGGTTTGCTGCTCAAAAGGTACTTATATACGTACTCTATGCAAGGATATCGGCGAAAAACTCGGCTGCGGTGCGCATATGTCTGCGCTTGTGAGAACAAGGAGCGGACAGTTTTATGCAAAGGATGCCGTGACTGTGGATAAATTCAGGGAATATGCCGAATCGGGCGAGCTTGAAAAGCTTATCATTCCCGTTGAAAAAGTCCTCGGTGATGATATAAAATCGTCGAAGGTCGCACCAAAAGCAAATAAATATCTTTATAACGGTAACAAAATAAATATTGGTTTTTTATTTAATAAAAATTTAACGGATAAAGACAAAGTGCTGCTTTATGACAAAGAGGGCAAGCTTGTCGGTCTTTACAGAGTGTCGGATGGCTTTGCCTATCCCGATATCATGTTAAGCTAAAAGTAGGTGAAAAACTTGATAATATACGATAATGCCGATTTTAAAATAACAGAGCCGACTGCGGTAACGCTCGGCAATTTTGACGGTATACATCTTGGACACCAGCAGCTTATAAAAACCATAAAGAGAAATATCCACGGTTTAAAAACTGTTGTGTTCTCGTTTTATCCGCATCCCGTTGCCTTTTTTGGCAGAAAAGGCGAGTTTAAAACAATGCTTGATACGCGCGAAAAACTTTTCGTGCTTGATCATATGGATGTTGACTATGCGGTTCAGTATCCGTTTACACAAAATTTTGCAAATCTTTCACCCGATGAATTTGTTGATTTTCTTGCCGAAAAAGTCAACTGCCGTCTTCTTGTGGTCGGCGAAAACTACAACTTCGGCAAAAATAAAGCGGGTGATTATGAAAAACTCAAAATACTTTGCTCACGCAGAAACATTGATGTTATTGCGATACCTTCTGTGACATATAAGGATATGCGTGTCAGCAGTACACGTATACGAGGTCTTATAGACTGCGGCAGGGTCAGCGAAGTTATCCCTATGCTCAAAAAGCCTTATTTTGTTATAAATAAGGTCGTGGAGGGCGAAAAAAGGGGCAGGCGTATGGAATTCCCAACAATAAACCTTATACCTCCAAAGGAGAAACTCCTTCCTGCGGACGGCGTTTACATCTCGCTTGTCAATGTCGGCGGTGAGATATTCAAGGGCATAACCAATGTGGGCAATAATCCTACTTTTGACGGAAACGAACATACCGTTGAAACACATATTCTTGATTTCGACAGGGAAATATACGGTATGGATGTTCTTGTCAGCCTGTATAAATGGATAAGGACAGAGCAGAAGTTTTCAAGTATGCACGAGCTGAAACGTCAGCTTGGCAGAGATAAAGCGGAGGCGGCAAATTTTGAATTTCCCGAGCCCGTGTTTGAAAAGCTTTTTTGCTGTTATTGATTTTTGGAGGGATTTAATTATTTTAATTCATCAAATAATAGTATTGTTTGTTTTAATGTTTATTAACAGCTGGTCAACGGCTATTTCCACAGCACTGCGTGTGCTTGACCTGAAAAAGGCAAAGTATATATCCGAAACAACGGATAAGGAAACGGAAGAAAAACTTACTTCCGCACTCGATAAAATAGAAAATTATACCAATACCGCAAGTGTTGTTACGGCGGTAACGGGAATACTCACGGGTATGGTGCTCGGCTTTTTCATAATCGACAGAATTATTTTCGCATTTACACAGGCAGAGGAATACACTGTTCTGGATAAAGCGGAGCCGATAATTTTTCTGCTTATCTATATTTACTTATTTGCTTTTGTCAGCATCGTTTTGCCGAAGTTTCTGGCAGACCGCTTTCCCGACACGCTTGTACTGAAAGGTCTGTGGTTCATCAAGTTTTTTGAAGTACTGCTTATGCCTATTGTCTGTATAGTCAATGTTTCCTATGCTATTATAGAAAAACTTTTCGGAGATACGGGCACGGACAATGAGGAGGTCAGCGAGGGCGAAATATTGATGATGGTCGATGCAGGCGGCGAAAGCGGCGGTATAGACGAGATCGAAAAGGAAATGATAAACAATATATTCGACTTTGATGATAAGATCGTCGGCGAGATAGCAACACACCGCAAAGATATTGTGGGTATTGAGATAAATTCGGGGCTTGACGATATAATACAGACAATAACCGCGGAAAAGTATTCGCGTTTGCCTGTTTATGAGGAGAATATAGATAATATAGTGGGCGTGCTCAACACAAAAGACCTTATGACCACGCTTATAGTAAAGGGCAGCGAGGGCTTTGATCTGAAAAGCCTTTTGCGTGAGCCCGAATATGTGCCGTTTAATAAAAAAACGGACGAGCTTTTTTCGGAAATGCAGAGCAATAAGTTCCATATGGCTATCATTGTTGATGAATACGGCGGCACCGCAGGTATAGTAACAATGGAGGACCTTATCGAAGAAATTATGGGTAATATCCAGGATGAGTATGATGAGGAGGAACTGCCGGAGATTTCCGTACTTGAAGATAATTCCATACTTATCGACGGCAAAACAAGCCTTGAGGATGTGGCGGAAGAACTTGAAATAGAGCTTCCTACCGAGGAGTATGACACTCTCGGCGGCTTTATAGTAGGTCAAATGGGTCATATCCCCGATGAGTATGAAGATATAGTTATAGACTATGGCGATTATACTTTCTTTGTTGAAAAAATAGAGGATAAGCGCATAGTTATGGTAAAGGCTGTTAAAAAGACGGAACAGCCAAAAGAGAATACTGATGAATAATAATCGGTAAAAATCAAATAAGTCAGGCAGATGTTCGCATGCTTTCGGCATGAGGAAAGTCCGGGCTGCACAGAGCAGGGTGCCGGATAACGTCCGGTGGAGGCGACTCTAAGGATAGTGCAACAGAAATAAACCGCCCGCTTGTGCGGGTAAGGGTGGAAAGGTAAGGTAAGAGCTTACCGCGCTGTCGGTAACGGCAGCGGCTCTGTAAACCCCACCTGCAGCAAGGTCATTGGGATACACAGGCTGCTCGTCTTATCCCATAAATCGACCGCTGAAGCCCCTCGGCAACGATCGGCTTAGACAGATGAACATCAAATACAGAACCCGGCTTACAGCTTGGCTTATTTTATTTTCGGTGCTGCCCCAAACAGCACCTTTTTAAGTAAAAATTCATTCAAAAACAAAAAAGCGGTTTTCTTTTTTGCTTACAACAGCCTTTTTACTGATGCAGCGAGTAAAAAATGGAATATGAAAAAAATAATAAAAAATGGTGACAAATATGATTATAGGTACCTGCAAA
>JAGAHK010000340.1 GCA_017627115.1 Bacillota bacterium
AATAAAAGCGATAAATTCTCACGCAAGTTTGGCAAGGGTAATAAACTACATCACGAAAAACGAAAAGACCGACAAAAGTTTGATAGGCGGTTACAACTGTCGGGGTACTCACGCACTTTTTGAAATGAAAGCGACCAAAAAGATGTGGCGGAAGAACGGCGGCAGGCAGTACAAGCACTTTGTACAAAGTTTTTCGCCCACGGAAAATATAACGCTTGAACAGGCACACGAAATAGCCGCCGAACTTGCGGCAGCTTGGGAAAAGCTGAACGGCTACGAGGTTTGTTTTGCCACGCACAAAGACCGACATCACATACACACGCACTTTGTTGTTAATTCCGTCAGTTTTGTAAACGGCAAAAAATTCACTTATTCAAAGCGTGATTTACAGAATTTCAAGGATATATCCGACCGCATTTTGCAAAGCAGAGGTTTGACGATCTGTCAGCCGACAAAAGATGTAACAAGCTATAACCGCTACACTTACGAGCAGATATGCAAGGGCGAAAGTTGGTTAGCCGACATTGCCGTTGCTGTTTTGACCGCAAAGCAGACCGCCGCAAGCAAAGCGGAGTTTATAAAACTTTTGGCACAGCAAAACATAAAAGTTACTTGGGAAGATAGCCGAAAATACATCACTTTCACAAATGCAGACGGAAAAAAGGTCAGAAACAAGAAATTGACAGAGATATTCAAAGAAGATTTTACAAAGGAGGCGTTATTAAATGACTTTGGAAGAAATGGCACAGCGGCAGCCATCGACGAGATCGAGCGAGTACTCGGAAGTAGAGAGATTGACGAACTTATTGACGAGATTGAACGAGGAGAACAAGAGAAACAAGGAGAAAGTGGCGGCAGCGGAGCAATCGGAGCAGACGATTTTGAGCCTGAACAGGAAGATACAGACCTTGACGAAGAGGAAGAACGACCTCGAAGAAGAACTTACAGCTACGAAAGATAAGCTGCAAACGGCATTGACCGAGCAGAAAGTTGTCTATAAGGAGCGTACTTCCTTTGAATGTTTTTTATGCAAGAAAGACGGTTATCTTACCGAGATACGAAAACTTGAAAAAGCAAATTATCAGCTTAACAACAGCTATTCCGCCGCTTCGGACAGCCTTTACAATGCAAGAGCCTTTATTATCATTTTATTTTTGTCGGCAATAGCGACAAGTATTATTGTTTTAAACGATATTTGCCGCTGTCTGCTGTACTTTTACTATGCCCTTCATTACATCGGCAACGCGGTGGTTTGGTTTTGCGGTCTGTTCTATGACTTGGCACAGTATATACAAGACGAAACAGCCGCTGTTATTGTCGGTTGGGTCTTGTTTTGCGTTATGATAATTATTTGTGCGGTCCTGCTTTTCTTTCTGCTTGCATTTTTGTATGCGTGGCTTGAAGAAACGGCAAAAAAGTATTGGTCTTGGAAAGAAACCGCCTTTGTTGCGATAGCCGCAGCCTTGCCGATATTCAAGCCGCATTGGTTTGCAATGATAGAACTCAATACCGTTGTTGCCTTTGTGATAATATATTTGATAATAGTTGTTATACGATTGATCGTGAAAGCGAGGGAATAAAAAAATATGAATGAAAACTACACAACAGTAAAAATCGGCAAAATGACCTACAAAGTTATGCTGCACTTCAACGAACAGGCGAAAGAAAATTTTGAAGATAAGGTTTTGAGAATGGCAAAGACCGATGCCGAGAAAATATCATCACAGACAGCATAAAATTTGCGGATATTTAAGCCTTGTATTTTACCCATATAAATGTTTGTCGGGATAGGTGCAGGGCTTTTTATCCCAAGGTTTTGGGGGAATTTTACATCAAAAAGGAGAATTGAACATTATGACATTATCAAAATTTGAACAGGAAACAATAATCACATTTAACGCAGAAGAAAAAACAGCCGAGATATACACTGCCGACCCCGTACAGATACGGCGGTTGGATAGCTTGTGTACCGAGTTTCCCGATACATACAAGCTGAAAAAGCAAAGCGAAATCTCAAAAAACTATATCGTTCCCAAAGAATACATCACTTTCCGCAAGCCGAGAGTTATCTCCGAACAGCAACGGGAAAGGTTTATTGAAAATCTTAAAAAGGCAAGAGGCGAAAGACAGGCATAGAAAAAGGGCAAAGCGTTTATTTGCCTTGCCCCTTGGTTTTATGCCTTATCGGCTATTTTCATTATTGCTATAACATCACGCATATCTTTATATCCGTCATAATTTACATCCGCAATTTCAAGCTGTGTGGTGCTGAATGTTTCGGTACCGCTTAAATACTTTAAATAAAGTGCGGCATCGGCTTGGTCGATGGTGCCGTTCAGATCCATATCGCCCGGTTTATAGACAACTGTCAGTATAGCGGTGTCGGTAAAAGCCTGACCGCCTTTGTTATAATCTATTCCCACCGCATAAATTTCGAGAGTATTCCCCGCCTGAAGCATTGTTTTATACGGTTCGTACTTAGGATTCAATATAAGCCAGTTTTCGTAATCGCCGTTAGTCCATGTTGTTTTCGTGCCGCTTGGCGTGGTATATATTACTGTATAAGTTACAGCCTCCTGCGGATTGAGATCATCAAATCCGATAGTGACATCATCACCATAGTAAACGGTTCTTCTTATCACATTATCGCCGTTTCCAAGGTCAATAGAACCCGATACATTAAGTATCGCATCCGAACTGCTCATTATCTCATCATCATTCATATCATGATAGCAGAACACCTCAATAACAGCACCGTCCATCGCCACATCTATATCGGTAAGAACAAGGGTGTATTCGTTTGGATAATAAGCATGGAACAATCCCTGCATCTCCAAATATCCAATATCCCGTCTGTTTACGGTCCACTCATATCTTTCGGCAAACTTTGCATCTACGGTAAATGTTGCCGTACCGCCCTTTAAAACGCTTACATCTTCAAGGCCTTTTTCTATCTCCACCATATCGGAACTTGTAAGCTCTATATTCACAGGTTTTGAGGTGATGGCAGCACCGCCGCTTGTCACCTTACACCACACGCAGGTTTTGTAGTATGCAGAGTCTACGGTAAGCTCAAGAACGGGTTTATGTACATCACTGTCATCCACACCGAAACTTGAACCCCAGTCCAGCTGCTGTCCGTCACTTTGCTTTGCTATACACCATTCGTATTTAGCACCAATGTTTGCACCGGCATATAATGATATTTTTTCGCCGCTGTTCGCTGTCACCGTACCCTCGGTTTGAGAATCTATGCGTAACAATGACACTCTTGCAGTATCGCTTGTGATCGTATTGCCTGCGCTGTCTTTTGCCGTGCAGATAAGTTCATAATAGTCCACATTGGTGCCTGTTACCTGTACTGTGATCGTTTTATCGTCAGCCGTGCTTTTAAGCTCTAACCCCTGAACTTTAGCCTGTGCCCAGGTTTTCCTTTCGCCTTTTATTACAACTTCCCACGAATATGATACGGCAGCCTGTGCCGAAGCAGTGATATTTATATCTTTATTAAGGTCATTTTCGGTTATTACCTTGCTTTGCGGCTGCTGTGTGAACATCAGAACATCGCTGAAGGTATAGATACACTTCGCCGCGTTGGAAAGTACCATTTGTTCCCCCGAGGTTCCGTATGATTTTCCGTAGGCAGTGATCCACACTTCATATTCTCCGGTAAGCGGCAATTTTTTCTTTTCAAGCACAGATTCTATTTCAAAAGTTGTATAATTGCTTGTATCGGTACTTGTGACATCAAGCCAGTCGGAATAAGCGATAACGCTGTCGGAGTATACATAAATACTGTATGCTGATGCACCCGGATAATTGGGGATGAACATACAGCCTAATTCATTATTCTGTCTTATTTCGCCTATATCGCCGTAGTATTCCACCCAGCCCTGCACTTCGTTTGTCTTACAAACGGCGGAAGGAACGTAAGCATAACCGTCTATGGAATGGAAATCGCTTTTTACCGTAAAATAATAGCTTTGATCGCTGTCAAATAAAGCCCACTTGCTATAATCAATGGAAACGGTGCTCTCGCCCTTGAATTTTCTGGCGTAAATATCGCTATAAGATACAATTTCGTCTTTTCCGTCCTTGTTTACGCTGTGAACGCTTATATGATAGCATATATTATCGGAATTATCTTCGTTGTATTTGTAATATTCATCCTTGTCAAGAACATTGTCAAAAGACAGTATGCCGTCATTTGATATGTTGACATTTGTCGGTTTGGGAAGGTCGGATATGTCCGAAACATAATTATATGTCAGACCTTCCGTTTCATGAATAACGGGGCTGCCGCCGCCGTCTGTTATCTCAAAGCATATTTTGTAAGTGCCGCTCGGTTTTGCGTTAGAATGGAGATAATTTTTAATATCAAAAGTCGTTTGAGTAGTATCCATAATGTCTGCCGCAACATTTTGGTAATTAAAAGATTCTCCGTCGGGTACGATATAGATGAGAGTAGCACGATAGCTGCCTGTATATTTATCCCAACGAAGTATACCGTCCTCGGAGATGCTTACATTCCACGGGGTAAAATCCGCAAATACCCTGACCGCATTGATGCCAAGCAGCATTATAACAGCAAAAAGCAGTACTGCCGTCCTTATGCCCATCCTTGTTTTTGTTGTTTTGCTCATTTTTAAGCCTCCTTTATTTTGCATATTAATTCTAAAACACTTCTCATAAAAACATAGTACCACAAATCACCGAAACATTCAACATAATAAATGTAAAAAAATTATAAACGTAAAATGTGAAAAATCGCCAAATACAGTATTATTCTTCTATTCCGACTTTGTCTGCAAGGTTTATCATTTCCGCCTGTTTTCTTTCTGCATATTTCATAGTCATATAAGCACCGCCCGAATTATTTTCCACCCAAAACACCACCAAATCGCTTTTGTCAACTATCCACCTGTTGCGTACTTGTATAGCCTGTTTTGGGTGTGCTTTGGCACTTTCGGGGCATATAATAACATAATCGTAGTATTTTTCAAAATCTTCCGCATTTTTGGTGAATTCAGCCTTTTCATACGGCATTACCCA
>JAGAHK010000341.1 GCA_017627115.1 Bacillota bacterium
CCAAAAATAATTTTGCGCATTTGCTTAACGGCTCTGTTTGCTATGTTCAGCCTGTTAGGCTTCACATTAGCATGGTCGCCTACAAATGCGCCGCCATCGGCTAAAATTATTTTTGTTTTTTTGAATTTAATCAGCGTTTCCCAAAAACAAAGCCGTTTACTTTCCGCTCACTCTTGCAACGCCCGTTCTTACAGCGGCATCGGCAACAGCCTTTGCTATGCGCTCAACCACGCCTTTGTTGAATGCAGAGGGGATGATTATGCCGTTTGCAAGGTCCTCTTCGGTCACAAGGCCGGAGATGGCATCGGCAGCGGCAAGCTTCATCTCATCGTTTATATCGCTTGCACGCACATCAAGCGCACCGCGGAAGATACCGGGGAATGCAAGCACATTGTTTATCTGGTTGGGATAATCGCTTCTGCCCGTTGCTATCACCTTTGCGCCTGCTTCGAGTGCCACTTCGGGCATTACCTCGGGCACGGGGTTAGCCATTGCAAAGATTATCGCATCCTTGTTCATTGTCTGTATCATTTCTTTTGTAAGAAGATTGGGTGCGGAAACGCCGATAAAGATGTCTGCGCCCTTTACTATATCGGCAAGAGTGCCGTCTTTCAGATTGGGGTTTGTGATATTCGCAAGCTCGGTAAGCGAGGGGTCGCGGTATGTTTTATTGCGGCTGATAACGCCGTTTATATCGCGCATTGTTATATCCCTGAAGCCTGCCTTTAAAAGCAGCTTGCATATCGCCGTACCCGCAGCACCTGCGCCCGACATAGCCACAACGCAGTCCTCGGGCTTTTTGCCCGTAAGTTTAAGCGCATTTCTTATGCCCGAAAGCACAACAACGGCCGTACCGTGCTGATCGTCATGGAAAACGGGAATATCGCATTTTTCTTTAAGCTTTCTCTCTATCTCAAAACAGCGTGGTGCGGATATATCTTCAAGGTTGATGCCGCCGAAACTGCCTGCAATAAGCGAAACAGCGTTCACAAACTCGTCGGGGTCCTTTGTGCGCACACAAAGAGGGAAGGCATCAACATTGCCAAACTCCTTAAAAAGCACACACTTGCCCTCCATAACGGGCATACCTGCCTCGGGACCTATATCACCCAGGCCCAGAACAGCACTGCCGTCCGTGATAACGGCTACCATATTGTGGCGGCGTGTCAGGGTATACTGCAATTCGGGGTCTGCCTTGATAGCAAGACAAGGTTCCGCAACACCGGGAGTATACGCTATTGACAGATCGTCCGTATTCTCCACTTTTGCGCGTGATACCACCTCTATCTTACCTGCCCACTGTGCGTGCATTTCCATCGCTTTTTTCTTGTAATCCATTATTTTTCCTCCGTTTATATATAATTTTTATTCTGTATAATAATTTCCGTCACGGTCGGTATAGCCCCATTTATCATCTATCCTGACCGCTGCAAGTCCGTTTTCGTCAAAAGTCCACGCATAATCAAACTGCGGCTGTATAACAATGCTGCCCGTACTGTCTATATAACCCCATTTATTATCTATCTCAACCGCTGCAAGTCCGTTTTCGGCACAAGGCCACACCTCATCAAACTGCGGCTGTATAACAATGCTGCCCGTACTGTCTATATAACCCCATTTATCATCTATCCTGACCTCTGCAAGTTCGTTTTCGGCAAAAGTCCGCGCATTATCAAACTGCGGCTGTATAACAATGCTGCCCGTGTTGTCTATATAACCGTATTTATTATCTATCTCGACCCTTGCAAGTCCGTTTTCGGCAAAATTATCTGCATAATCAAACTGCAGCTGTATAACAAAGCTGCCCGTGCTGTCTATATAACCCCATTTATCATCTACCTCGACCCTTGCAAGTCCGTTTTCGGCAAAAGGCCACGCATAATCAAACTGCGGTTGTATAACAAAGCTGCCCGTACTGTCTATATAACCCCATTTATTATCTATCTCGACCGGTACCGGTGCAAGTCCGTTTTCGGCCAAACCAAATGCTCCATCAAACTGCGGCTGTATAACAAAGCTGCCCGTGCTGTCTATATAACCCCATTTATCATCTACCTCGACCGCTGCAAGTCCGTTTTCGGCAAAATCAAATGCTTCATCAAACTGCGGCTCTATAACAGAGCTGCCCGTGTTGTCTATATAACCGTATTTATTATCTGTCTTGACCCTTGCAAGTCCGTTTTCGGCAAAACTATATGCATAATCAAACTGCGGCTGTATAACAAATTCGCCCGTGCTGTCTATATATCCGTAAAGTTGGTTTTTGTTTACCCCATTTATCATAAAATATTCATCACCGCAATAAACGCGGGCAAGACCGTTTTCGGCAAAAGAATCGGCTTCCTCAAATTTTGCGGGTATCACTGTATTTCCCGCCGCATCCTTATAGCCTATCTTTTTTGCATCGGGGTCAACATAGCATACATATTCAAGATATGCCTTATCCGCATTGTCATCGCTCTCCGACACAGCGGTTTCGGATGTTTCCTCCGCAGCTGCATTTGCATCGGGTGCATTATTGTTTTCCGCCGGAGACTGTGCCGTGCTTTGGCATCCCACAGCAAGCATCGCGGCTGCCAATAGGGCAGTTATAAGTTGTTTTTTCATATCAGTCCTCCTTTCGATGTTTCTTCTTGGGCATCGGCAATTCGGGATATACCGCATCAAAAAGCCGCGCAAGGAATTCCCTGTTGTCGGTCTCCTCGATAAGCAGCATTTCCTTTGCGCCCTCGTAAGGCAGTTCATAAGCCGCGTTTGGCATAAGCGCCTTTGCCGATTTTGTGGGCTTGATAAGGAAGCGGTCGTCATAAATGCCGCCTATGACTTTTTCTTTGTAATAAAGTATGTATTCGCCCATCATAGCACGGTGAGAAGCGCCAAGCGGGAGATTTTCGAGTATGTAGTTGAGGTATTGCTTTGTTGATGCCATAGATACTCCTTGTATAAATTATCGTTTATCGTTGCTTGGGCGGGCACAGAAACCCCTCCGTCACGGCTTACGCCGTGCCACCTCCCCTGAACGAAGGGGAGGCACGTTCGCTGGCGCTCACTTGGCTAATGCAATGTTATCTATTTATAAATTTTTTTGTTAAATCGAAGCATTTAGTATAAAGAAAGTGTTGCATTAGTCTTGGCTCCCCTTCGTTCAGGGGAGCTGGCAGCCGCCAATGAATAATACTAAAAAACAACGTAACGACGGCTGACTGAGGGGTTTCTTACGCAGCGATTTTAGAACGCTAAAAGATAATTTCCCCTTTTCTGCGTTCATTTTACAATTATATCAAATTTTCGCAAAGATTTCACTATATATTTTTAATAATTTTTCAATTTTACTTGATAAATTTATGGAAATTATGTATAATCAATATATAGCATTTATAAGTTAGTTTATTCTTATCTTATAAAACCGAAATTTACTTACAGAGAGGACGTGTTTAATATGGATTTTATGAAAAACTACAAATTGTGGCTGGAGGACGATTACTTTGATGCCGACACCAAGGCGGAGTTAAAAGCTATCGAGAACGACCCCAAAGAGATAGAAGAGCGTTTTTACAAAAATCTCGAATTCGGTACGGGCGGTCTGCGCGGCATTATCGGCGCAGGTACAAACCGTATGAATATCTACACCGTTTCAAAGGCAACACAGGGCTTTGCAAACTATATCAAAAAGCAGGGCGATGCCGCCGTTAAAAAAGGCGTTGTTATCGCTTACGATTCGCGCAACTATTCACCCGAGTTTGCCGAGATGACCGCGCGCGTGCTTGCAGGCAACGGCATCAAGGCTTATCTTTCGGACGAGCTTCGCCCCGTGCCTATGTTAAGCTTCTCTATCAGACATCTGGGCTGCACGGGCGGCGTTGTTGTTACGGCAAGCCACAACCCTCCCGAATACAACGGCTATAAGGTATATTGGGAAGACGGCGGTCAGGTGCCGGCACCCCGTGACGGCGAGATAATAAACGAAGTTAACGCTGTTACGGACTGGTCGATGATAAAGAAAGCCAACCTTGAAGAAGCCGTAAACAGCGGTATGATACAGTATGTCGGTCCCGAGATAGACGTTGCCTATCTTGATGCGGTAACATCCTGCATCGTTAACCCCGATGTTATCAAAAACACCGACCTTAAAATAGTTTACACACCTATCCACGGTTCGGGCAACAAGCCTGTAAGACGCGCGCTTGCAAAGGCAGGCTTCAAGAATGTTTTTGTTGTACCCCAGCAGGAAAAGCCCGACGGCAATTTCACGACCGTAGGTTATCCCAACCCCGAGAACAAGGCGGTTTTCGACCTTGCTATCGAGCTTGCGCAGAAAGTTGATGCCGACATCATAGTAGGTACAGACCCCGATGCCGACAGAGTAGGCGCAGTTGTCAAGACCACTTCCGGCGACTACACCGTGCTTACGGGCAATATGACGGGTACACTTATCCTCAACTATATACTTTCACAGAAGAAAGCCGCAGGCAAGCTCCCCGCAAACGGCGCTGTCGTTTCGACCATCGTTTCAACGGATATGGCAAAGGCTATCTCCGCAGCTTACGGCATGAAATATTTTGATGTTCTTACGGGCTTTAAGTACATCGGTGAAAAGATAAAGGAATTCGAGCGCGATAACAGCTATACATATATGTTCGGTTTTGAGGAAAGCTACGGCTGTCTTTCGGGCACATACGCACGCGATAAGGACGGCGTATGCGCAACAATGCTCATCTGTGAAATGGCAGCTTACTACAAGTCAAGGGGCATGAGCCTGTATGACGGTCTGCTTGAAATGTACAAGGAATTCGGCGCATATAAGGAAACTATCCGCTCCATCACCCTCCCGGGTCTTGACGGTGTTGCAAATATCGCAAAGGTAATGAACACCATGCGCAGCGACTCCCCCAAGGAGATAGACGGCGTAAAGGTAGTTGAGATGCGCGACTATAAAGAAGACAAGGTAGTTGACTACGCAACGGGCAAGACCACAACAACAGGTCTGCCGAACAGCAATGTGCTTTACTATGTGCTTGAAGACGGCACATGGTTCTGCGTTCGCCCCAGCGGTACGGAGCCCAAGATAAAGATATACTTCGGCAGCAAGGGCGCGACCGTTGAAGAAGCCGATGCAAAGATAGCAAAGGCACAGGCAGGCATTGATGCAATAGTTGACAGCATTCTTGCATAAGGAGACGTTATGGCAAAAGAAGATATAAGTATAGAATATCTGTGGCAGGACAGAAAAAGACATCTCGGTCTGCCCATATCATTTACAAAATATGCGTTGAGCGAAGACCGCATCTTCCTTGAAACAGGTCTGTTCAACGTAAAATACGAGGAAATAAACCTCTACCGCGTGCGCGATCTGACACTTAAAATAAGCTTCTGGCAGCGCATCTTCGGTGTCGGCAGCGTTATCGTACACTCCGCCGATGAGACAAACGCACACCTTGAAATAAGGAATATAAAAAACCCCAAAGAGGTAAAGGAGCTTATCTTCCACAGCGTGGAAAAAGCCAAGGAGAAA
>JAGAHK010000342.1 GCA_017627115.1 Bacillota bacterium
CGGTGTTCTTTTTGAGGCAACAAACAGCAGCATTTACAAACACGGGAATCGTATTTACCTGCACGGAGATAAGAATGCACGTTATTTTGCGTTTTTGGAGTCCATAATGTATATAGAATCCGTAAAGGCACTTAACCGCTGTATAGTACACGCAGTTGATAAAACCTATAAAATAACCGAAAGCCTTGCAGATATTGAAAAAAAGTACCCTAATATGCTCCTGCGCACGCATATAGGCTATCTTGTAAACCCCAATTATGTACGCAGCATACAGCGCTTTAAGCTGATAATGAGCAACGGCGATGAGCTGCCAATACCCGAAAAGAAATATACCGCTGTAAAACGGTGTTTAAAGGAATTGCAGTAGTTTTTTTCCTGCCGTTCATTCACTTGCTTTATTTCACGCCCCAATCGGTTTATTGCCAATGTGGATATTGGCGGTAGGACAGAAACGGTTCATGTAAAGAATACGGGCAGGTGCAGGGAGTTGTTGATACCCGGTTGTACGGTGTATCTGACAGCTCCGAACAGTATCGGCAGAAAAACAAAGTTTGATCTGGTGGCGGTAGAAAAAAGCAACGGCTTACTTATAAATATCGACAGCCAAGCACCGAACAAAGTTATGAGGGAATGGCTCGATACACAAAATTTTGATAAAGTCATTCCCGAATATACATACGGAAGATCCCGCATAGATTTTTATATGGAAATAGGTGCGGAACGTTTTCTTGCAGAGGTAAAGGGCTGCACACTTGAATTGAATGGTGTGGGGTATTTTCCCGACGCTCCGACCGAAAGAGGCGTTAAGCACATTCAAGAACTTATAAAGGCACAAAGAGAGGGCTTTAATTCGTCCCTGGTGTTTGTGGTACAAATGGATGGCGTAAATGTTGTTAAGCCAAATATAGATACGCATCCGGCGTTTGCCTCATACTCTTATTTCGTGATCGGGACTTCTATAAAAGTCGCCTCTAAAGACTTTTGTGAAAAATCAGTTGTAATACTTCGGATTTTTGTGAAATGATCCTTTGATATAACCGGAATTAGGCTTGCTCAATGAAGAAGCACAGGAGAATCTGCGGTACAATAGGGAGTGTTTGGGGGACTGAAAATCTCGAATAGTCCCCCAAACCGATTTTTGAATAAAATCAATCATAACCACCCGTTGGACGGGTGGTTATGATTATTCGGTCATTTTATCACAGGCACCTTGCATCTTTTGCATATATCATCATTTAAGCTGTTTTTGCTCATACAAACGGGACAATAAACATAGCTGTCGTTTGATTTATCGTATTTTTCGTAGTAGTTGTTAAATTGGGGATAATATCGTACTTTATCGCCCTCGTGAAGATAATCGTACCACGGATTTACCGTGCCCGATATTTTCTTTTTTCTGCCGCTGTCCGTGCGCAGTTCCACTACCTGATAAGTCATATAACCGCGATTGTCGCCGCCTCTGTGCTTTCTTTCGGTGTATTTTTTTACCACCACACCGTCATACTGTCTTTTTGTCTTGTTTATAAGAAAATATACGACATTGAACACAAAGAATATCGCAGACACACCGAAACCTACTGCTACAGCGCCGTTGTCATCGTTTTTTATGCTTATGATTATTGAAATAACTATCGGCGCAAGTATAAGCAGTATAAAAAAGATAAACGCAGCTATCTTGTTCTTTTTAAGTGCCGACTGCACGGCAGGGTCGTGAATTTTATCGGAATAACCGATATATAAATTATTATTTCCGTCAAAACCCGACATATTCTCACCTCAATTCATATTCTCAGTTTGCTGTGTCAAGCGTTTCCAGATTGCTGTCATCTACGGTATTTGTTATCTCCACATTATGCAAAGAACAGAAAGGATTTGTACACGGGTCGCAGGTGCAGACGCTGTTTCCCGTACAAGGGCAAACATCTTTGTAATCATTTTTTTCGGGTTCGGTAGGATGTACGTTTTCATCGTATTTCTTAGCCTGTTTAAGCGTAAGCACCTTTTTATCCACAAGATACTGGAAGAAACTGCCGCTGCCCGGATTATTCTTATAGAAAAGCCACTTTTCGGCAAGTTCGGCAAAGAAACGTTCGTCGTTGGTCGAACCTATATCCGACGAAATATCGCCCTTTGATATCTTGCCGTCTATTGTAACTATTTCCTTGATAGTATTTCTTATGTTCCAAAGTCTGTTAAGCCTGTTTTCAAAGGTGTTGTATTCACCTAACTTTTTAAAGTTATCGGGGTTAAACAGGTCGTAGCCGTCCTCGTTGCAGACACTGAAATATTTTTTCATATCGGCCTCGGTCTGCTGTACCTTTTTCTCGTTTTTATAGCGCAGCTGGAACTGATCGTAAAGATCGTGCATATCTATTTGAATACTTGCGCCGCGCATAAGCGAGGATGCATAGTTTGAAAAATCGGAGTAGGACATATCCTCGCCGTTATCCTTGCAGGCCTTGAAATTCTTTTCGTAGAACCAGTTTGCGGTATCGTCTTCCCAAAGTTTCTTCATAACGCCGCAGACCTTTGCAAATTTTTCTATCTTGTCTATCTGCGGGAAGATATTTTTCTCGACCGTCTTTACTATCTCGACAAGCTGTGTGCCCATATCGTTTTCGGCAATGCCTTTTGATATGGCATCCGCATTGTCGCCGAGGGACTGTTTGATAAATTCCATATCCGACGGTATCTCCTCGCCCGAAACTATATCCTTGTAGCCCTCTGTTTTTATAAGTTTTCCGAGTAAATATTCACCCGTGACATTTGCAAGCTCTTTTTTAAGCGACTCGCTGTCTCCGTCCACAGCTGCGGTAAGTATAGTGCCGATGCTGTGATGTGAAACGACATATCTTGCAAGTTCGCCCGCAAGCTGACCCTTTGCAAGACCCATTTCGCTCATCTTGTCCTGTATGGCCTCCTGTATGGATTTTTCAAGGGTAACGTTGTTTGCGCCCTCCATAACCGACTTGTAGGATGCCTTCTTTACCCACTGATCGAGAACGCTCTTATCCTCCTCGGACATAAGCACCTGATCGCTGAAATGATTTGTTTTATAGGTATATCTGCCCCTTTCAAGCTCGTCGGGGTCGGGAGACATCATAACGGACGAACCGTCGGGCTCTACAGACAGAGCATAGCAGTACATTCTGTCCTCTTGTGACATACCGCTTACATCAAAGGATACGGTCTCCTCGTGGTCGAGAAGAAGGTGGTCGCCGTCCTCGTTAGAGTAGGAATAGCCCGCTATTGCCTTTGCCGAGCCCTTGTTGTATTTTGAAAGGTCGCTGCCCGAAAGTTCCGTCTTATTTACGGGCTTTTCGGTATAGGTTATAGTGCCAGTGCCCCACTGTATCGTATCACCGGATTTAAGGTTTCCGCCCGGTTTAATAACATCCTGTGTTGTGGTCTGCTCGGTATCTTTCTCGGTCTTTTTGCCTTCTCTCGGCGAAGTATCAAGTTTATCCGTCATTCTTACGGCAATGGCTATGGCCTGCTCCTTGGTAAGAGTGCCGCCCGGTACAAACATATTGTTGCCCATACCCGTTATAACGCCGTTTGATGCCATAAAACCGACACTGTCCCTTGCATAGGGGCGGATATCCTCGTAGTCGGCAAAATGCGAGTTTGAATTATAGTCAAGCTCATAGTCGTTTGAAAGGCTCCAGCCGTCAAAAACAGTCTTTTTATACGCCCTTGTCAGCATTGCCGCCGCCTGCTCCCTTGTAAGGTTGCTGTTTGGCGAGAAAGTATTTGTGGATGTGCCCGCAACTATATCGGCATTGTATGCCTTTAAAACATCCTCGGCCGAGCTGTCGTTAAACGGGTTTGAACCCGCCTTAAGCTTATCGCCGGACATTTTTTCGTATACATTTACCGCAACCGAGGCAAAAATACCTCTGTTTATAGGCCGGCGCAGGTCGTCACCGTAAAGCGATGACGGTATTATGCCTGCCGAATATGCACGCTGTATGTCGTTTTGCGCCCATTCTGAATAAGTATACGGAAGTTCGCTGCCGGACGACTTGGGCTCGATATATGTCGGCTCGTCATTATTTTGAAGACCCTGCGGAACATCTTTTACCCATTCGCCGCGCAGTTCCACCATACCGCCCGGGGCGCCGCTGTTATAACTTGCCGTTGCCCAGTCCGAGTCCTTTACATAGTAGCTGCCGGGACCCAGATAAACCTCGGGGAAACAGTCCCAATAGGTATTGTTGTTTCGGCTGTAGGCTAAAAACGTGCCTACTTCCTGCTCGGTATTGCCGTCGTAAATGCTTATTGTACCGGGCTTTGAGCCGCTGCCTCCGTTCCAGTGATAGATCGTAAGCGCATCTATCCTGAGTGTCTGGGGTACGGTAAATTCCGCATAGACATCCGGTCCGTTTTGTACGGCCTGTGTGTTAAAGGTTGACGATAAAAAATTGTAGTCCTCCACACTTTGCGCAAATACCGTAAAATGCACGGTCGTAAATGCCATACACACCGAAAGCAAAGCTGCCGTGATCCTTCTTTTTAACATAAAACTTTCTCCCTTCAAATACGTTTTAAATTTTACTTTTTCACCTTTTCGCTCACTTCGGGGGGAATACGCCCCAAAATATACTGCAGTACAAAATCAAAATCCTCTTCCTTGACATAGATCTGATTGTGGCTGAAAGGCGCATTTACATAGATAATATTTCTGCTTCTTACGGGTTTAACCTTTTTCACCTTGTCAAAATCCGTACTTAAGCTGTCGCGGGTCGCCGCAAGTATACCTGTGCCCGCCGTGGTAAGTTTGCCGCCCGCAGCGCCGACAATGGATGTCAGCCACATAAGCGCCTTTGCCTTGTCAAACTGCGCTTTCATCTGGCGGTGGATTATGCCCGTTTCGTCCATTTCAAACACCACCATATACCGCCAACCGTACTGTCCCGCAACAATCAGATATGCGACCGCGCCAAGCGCGCACATAAAAAGCGTAAGCAAGGCAAAGCCGCCCGTAAAGCTTATAAAGTCTTCCATATCCATATCGTTTCCTATCAGCGACATTAAAAGCGAAAACGACCATATCAAAAAAAACGACATACCCAGTACTTTCCACACAGTAAAAAGTATAGCAGGGTTTTTGACCATATCAAACCGATAAAGCCAGCGATATTTTCCGTCGTTGCACAGCGTTACATTCTCGCCCGTAAAATCATTCGGGTCGATCTGCGTTTTTTTTGCCATAATACCACCTCCGATTCGGTCTTTTTTATAAATGTTCCGCCCGATACTTCCCGTGTAGTTATTTAATTTAAAATC
>JAGAHK010000343.1 GCA_017627115.1 Bacillota bacterium
CTTGATTATATGAATCGTGTCGGAATTTATATGCAAAAAAACTGATTTATAAATAAAAAAATATTGTCTTGACAACAATAGGATAAAGTGCTAATATAATGTAGAAGAATTCATACAAAAATACTATGAATTCAAAAAGGCTTTTTTAAGGAGGACAGCTTCAATGAAAATGTCTACAAAAGGGCGGTACGGCCTTAAAGCCGCAGTCGATATTGCGGCAAATTCGGCAAACGGCTGCGTGTCGCTCAAAAGCGTTGCAACACGGCAGAATATCAGCGAAAGTTATCTTGAACAGCTTATAACGCCGCTTAAAAAAGCAGGTATAGTCAAAAGCACGCGCGGTGCGCAGGGCGGCTATGTTCTGGCGCGTGATGCAAAAGACATAACCGTGGGCGAGGTGCTGCGCGCGCTGGAGGGTCCGCTTGACATTGTTGAATGTACTGCGGATAAAAATGCCTGCGGCAGCGGAAACTGCGACCACTGCGTAACAAAAAACGTATGGGAAAAATTAAGTGAAAGTGTGAACGAGGCTGCGGACAGCATCACTTTGGATATGCTTGCGGCGCAGAGCCGTTCACTTTGATATAACAAATAACAATAAATATTTCAAATAAAGAAAGTGAGATGTAAATAATGGAATGTTATTTTGACAATGCGGCAACAACACAAGTCCGCCCTGAAGTATTGGAGGCTATGCTGCCGTATTTTATCCAAAATTACGGTAATCCTTCAAGTATCTATAAGATAAGTCAGGAGAATAAAAAAGCCGTTGAGACTGCAAGAAAGCAGGTCGCAGATGCAATAAAGGCAAGCCCCGAGCTTATATATTTCACAGCAGGCGGCTCCGAGTCCGATAACTGGGCTTTAAAGGGCATAGCCGACAGCTATTCTTCAAAGGGCAAACACATTATAACCACCGCTATAGAACATCATGCCATTCTTCATACCTGCGAATATCTTGAAACAAAAGGCTATGAGGTGACTTATCTTCCCGTTGATGAAATGGGTCTTATTTCACTTGACGAGCTTAAAGCGGCGATCCGCCCCGATACTATACTTGTTTCGGTAATGTTTGCAAACAACGAGATAGGCACTATCGAACCTATTGCGGAGATCGGTGCGATATGCAAGGAAAAAGGCGTACTTTTCCATACCGATGCGGTTCAGGCTGTGGGTCATGTGCCGATCGATGTTGATGCAATGAATATAGATATGCTTTCAATGAGCGGTCATAAATTCTACGGACCCAAAGGCATTGGTGCTATGTACATCAGAAAAGGCATAAAGATACCTTCGTTTATACACGGCGGTGCGCAGGAAAGAAAACGCCGCGCGGGTACGGAGAATGTACCGGGTATCGTTGGCATTGGTAAGGCTATCGAACTTGCCGTTTCGGAAATGGATACCGAGATACCGCGCCTTGAAAAGCTGCGCAATAAGCTTATTGACGGTATCCTTACCAAAATACCGTATTCAAGATTAAACGGCGACCCCGTAAAAAGACTTCCCGGTAATGTAAATGTCAGCTTTGAGTTTATTGAGGGTGAGTCGATACTTCTTCTGCTTGATATGCAGGGCATATATGCAAGCAGCGGCAGCGCTTGTACAAGCGGCTCTCTCGACCCCTCGCATGTGCTTTTGGCAATAGGCTTGCCGCACGAAAAGGCACACGGTTCACTTCGTCTTACAATGGGTCATTTCACAAAGGAAGAAGAGATAGATTATATTCTCGAAAAACTTCCGCCTATTGTTGAGAGATTAAGGGATATGTCGCCATTATACGAGCAGATAAAAAACAAAAAATGATTTCTTGATGTCATTTGATATGTTGTTTTGAAAGGAGAAATACAATTATGCAGTACAGTGAGAAAGTTATGGATCATTTTATGAATCCGCGAAATGTCGGTGAGATAGAGGATGCAAGCGGTGTAGGCACAGTCGGCAACGCAAAGTGCGGTGATATAATGAAGGTCTATCTTAAAATAGAAAACGGCATCGTTGAAGATGCAAAGTTCAAAACATTCGGCTGCGGCGCAGCGGTTGCCACAAGCTCAATGGCTACCGAACTTATAAAGGGCAAGACTATACAGGAGGCTATGACTATTACAAATAAGGCAGTTATGGAGGCACTTGACGGACTTCCGCCTATCAAAGTACACTGTTCCTGTCTTGCCGAAGAGGCTCTCCACGCAGCCCTCTGGGACTATGCAGAGAAAAACGGCATTGTTATCGAAGGTCTTAAAAAGCCCGTTAACGATATAAGCGAACACGAGGAAGTACCCGAAGAAGATTATTAAAATCAAGATTATTAAAATCAGTATCATTGAAAAAACAAAAAGCCCGCAGATATAGTGTCCTGCGGGCTTTCCTTTCGTTTTAAAACTTTGTTTTGTATATCTTAAAACCGCTTATTTCGTATATTTTTTCAAATAATTCGCCGTCTTTGTATGTTTCAAGCCGGTTTTGGCTTATGATATACTGCGTATTCAGCTTTTTTAGACCTTCCGTGTTTATATGGACTAAAATGTGGTCGACATTTATAAGCTCAAAGCGGCATTTCGGTATATCTTCATATACATAATCAATGTGTGCGTATCTGTTGTAGATGAATTTATAGTCGCCTTTTTCGTCA
>JAGAHK010000344.1 GCA_017627115.1 Bacillota bacterium
GCCGCCCCCGCCGCATATTCCACAGGCAGTTCAAGCACCATATCTGCGCCGTTTTCAAGCGCGTGCCGCACACGTATATGCTTTTCAAACACGGCAGGCTCGCCGCGCTGGGTAAAATTGCCGCTCATGACTGCTATGATATTTTCGCAGCCCGTCAGTTCGCGCGTTTTTTCAAGATGAAATTTATGCCCGTTATGAAATGGGTTGTATTCCGCAATTACAGCGGTATTTTTTATCTCTCGCATAGCTTCGCTCCGTTACATTATCTTTAAAACTATATCAGAATTATATCAAAATTATATCATTGTGCCGATATAAAGTCAATCTTACTGATATTTTATCTACCCCCGTTTTCAAAACACAAAACATCTTGCCAATATGTTCAAAATCTGTTACAATATAGTGTGCTTATAATGATCGGGGTAAAGTCAACCGCAGTTATCAAAGAACATTGCAGGTTTGACAAGATAGTAATTATCAAAGACACCCTATTTTATCGGAGGCAATAATATGTTCAAAGACAAAGCATTTATAAAAAAACTCGGTCTGCTTGCGCTGCCGATAATGCTTAATGATATATTGAATTCTTCGGTCAACCTGCTTGATGCGGTAATGATCGGAAGGCTCGGCGATGCGCCGCTCACCGCTGTGGGACTTGCAAATCAGATATTTTTTCTGTTTATTGTCATAAGTTTCGGCATCAACAGCGGAAGTGCGATTTTTATCGGGCAGTTTTACGGCAAGGGCGATATTCGCGGCATATACAAATGTATGGGTATAACTGCATTTATAGCCTGTTCGGTGACTATCCTGTTTCAGATAGCCGCTATCTTCATACCCTCGGCGCTTATGAAGGTCTACTCGCAGGACAGCGAGGTCATAGAGCTTGGCTGCAAATACCTGCGCATAGTTGCATTTTCCTATATGCTCACTACTATCACCGTTATCATAAATGCCGCTTTAAAAGCCACGGGCGAGGTCGTTCAGCCAATGGTGACCACCTTTATTTCCCTTATGAGCAACCTTGTGTTCAACATTTTCTTTATATATTCTCTCGGTCTCGGTGTTCGCGGTGCCGCAATAGCAACACTGACAGCAAGGCTGGTCGAGCTTTTTGTGACTATAGGCTGGAGCATCTACAAAAAGCGTGTTGTCATAACTGCGCCTTTAAACTATTTCAAGGGTATAAAAGCGGATTTTGTAAAAAAATTCCTTATAGTGGTAACACCTGTTATACTCAACGAGCTTATGTGGGCTCTCGGCACATCCATCTACAATGTTGCCTATAAATACAGCGGTACGGTCGCACAGGCGGCTGTGCAAATATCTACCACGATGCAGAACGAATTTATGGTCGAGGGCACGGCAATAGGCTCAGCCTGCGGAATAATGATAGCAAACGCACTCGGTGCAAACGACAGAGAGCGTGCGATAGACTATTCACGTAAATCCCTTGCGCTGTGTATAGTTTTCAGCCTGCTTGCAGGGCTGATACTTGCGCTGCTTTCACCGTTTATAGTGAGTTTTTTCAAAGTCACGCCCGAAGCCTCAAGATATGCATATTATATGCTGCTTATAGTAGCGGCAGGTCTTTTGATAAAAAACTTAAACTTTATAAATGTTGTCGGTATACTGCGAAACGGCGGCGACACGGCTTTTTGCCTTTTTGCGGATGCGGCAACGGTATGGTTTGTCGGTGTACCGCTTGCATTCCTCGGTTCAAAAGTACTTGGGCTGCCTATATATATAACCTTTGCAATGGTATATATGGAAGAGGTGGTAAAACTTTTCCTTACAGTACCGCGCGTGCTTAAAAATAAATGGATAAAAACACTTGTTCAATAAAAAAGGAGCTGCCGCAAATAGCGTTAAATCTGCTATTTGCGACAGCCCCTTTTTATCAA
>JAGAHK010000345.1 GCA_017627115.1 Bacillota bacterium
ACGACAAAAGTCTTTGGACTTTGGGCGTTTACTTGCGCCGACTGCGAGCCGCAAAGCGGCTTTATTCCTTGTACGCAGTCGTGTGCATGCCCCGCAGGGTTATAGTAAAGGACATTTTTAAATGTCGTTTACTATATATATTTAATTATAGTATAGTTAACAAATCTGATTATCGGAAGGAGGAAATAAAATGAAAAGATTTTTGGCATTTATCTTGATCGCAGCAAGTATTCTGGCTTTGCATGCAGTAAATACATTTGCGGCGGACACCGATATTCTTCCTGTTGATAATTTTGCGGTAACGGGCGGTATAAACACCGAAAAGGCCTGTGACATCACCTTCGATTCCACACGTCTTATCTCGGGTACGGCTTCAAAAGACACAGTTGTTACTATCTCCGTTTACGATATTACAGACCCCGATAATAAGTTCCTTGACAGCAGTTATTCAATAACAGTAGGTTCCGCAGGCATATTCAGCCAGAGCGTCGATCTTGCCGAGGGCAAAAATTATGTTATAGTTGCGGCTTCAAACGGAAACAAACACTCCGAAGTTTCAACTGTCATCAACAGAAAAGGCCGCTTTATAAAGGCTGTTTTGTCACAGTACATCGCATTGCCCGGACAGAACAAATAAATAGTCCGGAGAGGACAAAAAGATATGAAAAATTTTAGCAAGAATTTATTTATAGCTTTTTTAATGATCTTAGCAATTTACCAGACGACAGAGTTATGGTTTGAAGAATATTCAAGCCATAACTTTTTTTCGTTTATTTCAACGGGTTATCTTTCGGGCGGACAAAGCGCATTTTACGGCATAGACAGGCTTATAATAAGCCTTGGCGACAACAAGGCTGTATGCCGCAAAGAAAACGTGCTGAACACTTCATACCGCGCCAATTTTGACAAACTTATCGCAGACACCGTATCAAAAGGCGAGGTCGGCGATGCACAGATAGACTGGTCGCATCTGTTCAACAACCGCTGTGTTATTTACGATATATCAAACTCCATCACGTCGGCGGACTTTACAAAGGCGCTCGGCATAAGCAAAAAGCAGCTTTCACTGCCCGAAGATATTGACCTTGTGCTGCTCATACCCAACACCACCGAAAACGTGGTGCAGACCTACATATCGGGCAGCGGCAGGACGGTATGTTTCAGCCTGAAACGCAGCGACCTTGCACAAAAAGGCATGGACGAGATATCGGCGCTCGCACTTGAAGCGGACGATATAAACTATATCTCAAGCAAAGGCAACGGTTTCAATATTTTCGGCTCAAACACCTTTATCCCCACGCCAAAGGGCTCTCACAGCACTCTGAGCGTTATAAACCCCGCCATGGACGGCGAAAGGATAGACACAAAAGCGCTTGAAAACCTTGTAAGCGGCTTTTTTGAAAACCCTGCCGTAAAATGGAGCAGTGTTGCCAACAATGTTTACAGTTACAGCGATGAAAACAATGTGGTAAAATACTATCTCAACGGCGTGCTTGAATATTCGGGCTACAACGCATCAGACGAAAAGGACGGCGAAAAGCTCAATGTGATGAAAAGCTACACCGCCGCCGAAAAATTCCTCAAAAAAGACAGCGGCATCGAAAATGATGTTGTACTTACAAGCATAGCCGTAAAAGACGATAAAGCGGTATTTTGCTTTGATTATACCTACAATAACTCGCCCGTTTGCCTGAGCGATGAATTAAAAACGGGTCTCGGGCTTGATGCGGCAATAGAAGTGACCGTATCAAAAGGCAGTGTTGTGCGTTTTCGCCGCTATATGTGCGTGCTGCGCAGCGGCAGCGAAAAGCAGACCATAGAAACGGATTTTGTAAAGGCAGTTGACAATGTATACAACACCGCCGAGAACGAGGATACGGTGGACAGCGTTGACCTTGTATACAAAATAAACGGCAGGAGCGATAACGTGCCGTTGAGCTGGCGCGTGGTAATGGGCGGCAAAAGCTACTGGGAGAAGGCATAATGAATTGGGATAAAGCAAGAAATTACACTATCTTTTTTCTTATAGTTTTTAATATAATAATCTTTATTTTCGGCTTTCAGGCACGCATAGGCAAACGCATGACCAACGACCAGCGCCAGGATATAGTCAATATACTGCGCCAAAACGGTATTGCCGTAAAGTGTGAGCTTCCGCGCACACGTCCGTCTGTGGGTCAGCTTATGCTGCGCCGCTTTGATTTTGACTATCTTAAACTGCAAAAGATATTTATAAACGATCAAAGCAGCATAAAGCGTATAGATGCAGAGGACAAAGTGACCATATCAAACGGCACGGAAACACTGACAGTCGAGGGCAACCATATAGAATACAAAAACACCGCCATGACCGCCGCCGACAAAGCGCAGGCGCAGAAGCAGGCACGCGCGATAGTAAAAGATATACACGATTATTTCGGTAGTTTTTATATGTACTCGGCAGACGAGAACGACGAGCAGTATAATTTCAGATTTACCGAAAAAGTTTCGGGCTTAAAAGTCTACAACAATATAATCTCGGTGACAGTGTACAAAAAAGGCGGTCTGCGCCTCGGTTTAAGCTACTTGCAGACGGGAGAGAACTACGGCGACAAACTGACAGCCATTCCCTGCGATGAAGCGCTGTTTTCGGCAATGCCCTATATTCTCGAATACGAGGGCACGGATAAGGAGCTTAACATCACCAATGTTGAAATGTGCTATTATCTGCACCGCATCCCCTCCGATGAGGGCATAGCCATTCCCTGCTACCGCATAACGGTAAATTGGGATAAGATATACTATATAAACGCCTACACGGGCGATCTTGTAAATTAATATAATCAAAAGAAAGACCTCCGGGATATTCCTTTATCCGGAGGTCTTTTTATTGTAAAAATCCAAAAAGGATTTTTCAGGCTTTTGCAGAATATTTATAGTGAGCGACATTTTTAAATGTCGTTTACTGTATATCAGGGAAATGCCGATCAGTATTTTTGATTTGAACGGTGTTTTCTTAAACAACTTGCTGACAAATTATAATGAGGAGGTTTTTTAATTTATGGCAAACAGATTTGTATTGAACGAAACATCTTATCACGGTGCAGGTGCGATAAAGAGCATCGCAGATGAAGCGATCGGCAGAGGCTTTAAAAAGGCTTTTGTATGCTCCGACCCCGACCTTATCAAATTCGGCGTTACCAAAAAGGTAACGGATGTGCTTGACGGCGCAAAGCTTGCTTACGAGATATATTCAAATATCAAGCCGAACCCGACTGTAGAAAATGTACAGACAGGTGTTGAAGCTTTCAAAAAATCGGGCGCCGATTATATCATAGCCATCGGCGGCGGTTCTTCCATGGACACTGCAAAGGCTATCGGCATCATCATCAAAAATCCCGAATTTGAGGATGTTATAAGTCTTGAGGGCGTTGCTCCCACCAAAAACAAGGCTGTGCCTATCATTGCCGTTCCCACAACAGCAGGTACTGCGGCAGAAGTTACTATCAACTATGTTATCACCGACACCGCGAAAAACAGAAAGATGGTTTGTGTGGATGTACACGACATCCCCGTTGTTGCAGTCGTGGATCCCGATATGATGAGCAGTATGCCAAAGGGGCTTACGGCAGCTAC